>NZ_JALPKQ010000049.1:0-36158 GCF_051383655.1 Geodermatophilus sp. CPCC 205761 | reverse complement strand
CGGCGCCGGCCTGGGCGGGGTCCGAGCCGGGGCGGGCGGTGGCCGCGGCGCCGCTGATCGGCCTGCGCCGCGCCGTCGGCGGGCCGCTGCGCCGGGCGGAGCTCGCCGGCCTGCGGGTGCTCGACCTGACCCGGGTCATCGCCGGGCCGGTCGCCACCCGCACGCTGGCCTCGCACGGGGCCGACGTGCTGCGGATCGACAGCCCGAGGCTCGCCGAGGACCCGGGTCAGCTGGTCGACACCGGCCCGGGCAAGCGGCACGTGCTCCTCGACCTCGCGGCGGCGACCGACCGGCGGACGGTCGAGGAGCTGCTGGCCGGCGCGGACGTCGTCGTCCAGGGCTACCGACCCGGCGCGCTGGCGCGGTTCGGCGTGGCCCCCGCGGCGCTGGCCGAGCGGCACCCGCACCTGGTCGTCGTGGGCCTGTCGGCGTGGGGCAGCACCGGCCCGTGGGGCGGCCGGCGCGGCTTCGACTCGCTGGTGCAGGCGGCGTCCGGCATCGCGCGGGAGTGCGGCACGGACGACCGGCCCGGCGCGCTGCCCGTGCAGGCGCTCGACCACGCGACCGGCCACCTGGCCGCCGCCACCGTCCTGGCCGCGGTGGCCCGGCAGCGCGAGGAGGGCGGCGGCTGGCACGGGGAGCTCTCCCTCGCCCGGACGGCGCACTGGCTGCTGGGCGCACCACGGCGGGTCGAGTCGGCGGACGGACCGGCGGACGGGCCGGTCGACCCGGCGCACTTCCTGATGTCGCTGCCCGCCCCCGGCGGCGTCGTCACGCTGGTCGCCCCGCCCGGGTCGCCGCCGTGGTCCGCGCCGGCCGCGTTCGTCGAGGGTCGGCCGGAGTGGCATCCGCGGCCGGATTGACAGCTCGTTCACAGCCGTTGGTGGGACCCTCGTCCCCCACGGGGGCTCGTCACCGTCGACAGACAGAGCGCACGGGAGGTCGTCATGAGTGGCGGCGTGCAGCAGCAGGTACCACCGGGGCGCGCGCGGGCGCGCGGCTGGATCCGATCGGCGGCGCTCGTGTTCGCCGGCCTGGTCGCCGGCGGCGTCATCGCCGGGACCCTGGTCGCCAACGCCGCCTTCGACGGCCCGCGTGACGGGACGTCGTTCAGCCGGGACGACCGGCACCACGACGGCGACGGCCACCACGACGAGCAGCCCCTCACCGGCGAGACCGCCGAGCAGGTGCGCGCCGTCGCGCTGGACGAGTACCCCGGCGCGACGATCCGGCGGCTGGAGACCGACTCCGACGGCGTCTACGAGGCCCACCTCGTGACCTCCGACGGCCGGCGGGTCACCGTCGAGGTCAACGCGCAGTACGAGATCACCGGGATCGAGCGCGGCGGCCGGTGACGCTCAGGCCGGGCGGAGGACGGCGACCAGGAAGTCCGAGGCCGGCGTGAACGGCCGCAGGTCCCAGGTGGACAGCAGGAGGTCCGGCGTCCACCCGGCACTGCGGACGTCGGCCAGGAACTCGTCGAAGTCGTAGCCCCGCCCGGCCCCGAACCCGATCGCCGCCCGGCCGTCGGCGGCGACGTGCGCCCGGAACCCCCGGAGGACGGCGAGCCGGGTGCTCGGCGCGACGAAGGCCATCACGTTCCCGGCGCAGACGATGGCGTCGAACGGACGGAGGATCCCGAGCGCCGGCAGGTCCAGCTCGGCGAGGTCGCCGACCAGCCACCGGGGGCCGGGGTGGTCCTCCTCCGCGGCGGCGACGAGCACCGGGTCGACGTCCACGCCCACCACGTCGTGCCCGACCGTGGCGAGCCAGCCCCCGACCCGGCCCGGGCCGCAGCCGGCGTCGAGGACGTGGGAGCCGCGGGGCAGCATCGCGTCGACCAGCCGCGCCTCCCCGGCGAGGTCGAAGCCCTGGGCGGCGAGGTCCCGGAACCGCTGCACGTAGGCCGCCGAGTGCTGCGGGTCCTCCTGGGTCATCCGCACCCACACGCTCTGCTCAGTCACCGGTCGCCTCCACGGCGTCGATGGTGGCTGATCGCCACTCCGGTGGCTCGGCGGGGTGCAGGGCGGGATCGTCGGCGGGCAGCGTGCGGACCGGCCCCGGCGCGGTCAGCGGCCCCTCGAAGCGCACCGTCACCCGGCCCAGTCCCCGGCCCCACACCCAGCCGGAGCCCAGCTCGTCGTGGCAGACGTCCTGGCCCGGCCACCAGCGGGACACCGGCGCCGGCGGCTCCGGGGCCGCCTCGGGGGCCTCGGCGGGGGCCGGCTCGTCGTCCGGCAGCTCCGGGTCGTCGTCGGCGGCGAACAGGTCGCCCTGCGCGTAGAGGGAGAGCCCGGAGACGCCGACGCCGAGCAGCCGCAGCCCGCCCTGGGTGCCAGTCTCGGCGAGCAGCCGCCGCGCGATCGAGGCGATCACCCGGGCGTCGTCGGTCGGGTGGGGCAGGGTCTGGGAGCGGGTGAGCGTGGTGAAGTCGTAACGGCGCAGCTTGAGCGTCACCGTGCGGCCGGAGTACGCCGAGCCGCGCAACCGCCCTGCGACCCGCGCGGCCATCGCGTCGATCTCCCGGCCGAGGACGGCGACGTCGGTGAGGTCGCGCTCGAACGTCTCCTCCTGCGAGACCGACTTCGCCCCGCGCTCGGCCACCACCGGCCGGTCGTCCTCGGCGCGGGCCAGCGCGTACAGCCCCGTCCCGTGCGCCCGGCCGGCCAGCGCGACCAGGTCGGACAGCGACTTGGCGGCCAGGTCGGCCACGGTCCGCACCCCGACCTGGTGCAGCCGCTCCGCCGTCGCCGGTCCCACCCCGCCCAGCCGGGTCACCGGCAGCGGGTGCAGCACGTCCAGCTCGGACCCGGGCGGGACGACGACCAGGCCGTCGGGCTTGTCGAGGTCGGACCCGATCTTGGCCATGAGCTTCGACGAGCCGATGCCCACCGAGCCGGTCACCCCGCCCGTCGCCTCGGCGATGCGCTCCTTGAGGCGGCGGCCCAGTTCCGTCACGCCGTCCACCGACAGGTCGTGCCCGGGGTGGCCGGGGGAGGTGACCGCGAGGTCGACGTAGGCCTCGTCGAGGGAGGCCGGCTCGACCAGCGGGGAGAGCTCGCGGAGCAGCTCCATGACGACGTCGGAAGTGCGGCGGTAGGCGCCGAACCGGCCCCCGAGGAACGCCGTCCCGGGCGGGCAGCGCCGGCGGGCCTCGGCCGTGGCCATCGCCGACCGTGCGCCGTACGCCCGGGCCTCGTAGGACGCCGTCGCCACCACGCCGCGGCCCCCGACGCCGCCGACGACCACCGGCCGGCCGCGCAGGGACGGCTTGTCACGCTGCTCGACCGCGGCGAAGAACGCGTCGAGGTCCAGGTGCAGGATGCTCGCCTCCCGCCGCACGCCCGCACCTCCTCGTTCGATCGCCCGGTCCCCCCATCGTCGCCCGTGCGGACGGTGACGCGCGGCGGGAAGCGGGCCCCTCCGGTTCTCGTTGACCGCCTCCGCGGCGGGTCCTAGCTTCGGTGGCCCGTGCCTGGAGGCCGCCGTGGCAGAGCCCCTCGACCAGTCGACGACCGCGACCGCGCCGGCCCGTGGGGCGCCGTCCGCCATGGCGACGGCCTACCGGGTGGTCCTGGGCGTCTTCCTCCTGCTCGGGGTCGTGCAGATCTTCCTGGCCGGGCTCGGTGTCTTCTCCTTCTTCGGCAGCGGGCCGGGGTTCGAGCCGCACCGCACCGTGGGCTTCATCATGTCCGGGGTCGCGCTGCTGGTGCTCGTCTTCGCCGTCCTCGCCCGGGCCGGTGCGCGCGCGATCGGCGTGGCCGCGGTGCTGTTCCTGCTCGCGGCCCTCGGGCAGAGCCTGCTGGCCGTGCTCGGTCAGGACAGCGCGTACTGGGGCGGGCTGCACGCCGTGAGCGGGCTGCTGATCCTCGGCCTCGCCGGCTTCCTGCACGGCACGGCCGGGCGCGCACCGGACGGGGGCGCCCGGCGCTGACCGGCCGGGGGCCTCAGCCCGGCCAGATCCCGGCGAAGTGGTGCACCGGACCGTTCCCCGAGCCGATGCCCAGGCCCTCGCCACCGGCCAGTGCCGCCTGGAGGTAGTCGCGGGCCCGCTCCACGAGGGGCAGCCAGTCGCCGGCCCCCTCGCGGGCGGCGAGCGCGGCCAGCGCGGAGGACAGCGTGCAGCCGGTGCCGTGCGTGGCCGTCGTCGCCATCCGGGGCCGCCGGGTGGGCGTCGCGCCGTCCGCGGTCACGAGGACGTCGATGCTCTCGTCCCCGCCGAGGTGGCCGCCCTTGACCAGCACGGCACGCGGCCCCAGGGCCAGGAGCGCGTGCGCCTGCTCCACCATGCCGTCGAGGTCGGTCGCCGGCGGCCGGTCCAGCAGGGCGGCCGCCTCGGGGACGTTCGGGGTGAGCAGGTCGGCCACCGGCAGCAGCGCGGTGCGGACGGCGTCCACCGCGGCCTCGTCGATCAGCCGGTGACCGCTGGTCGACACCATCACCGGGTCGCACACCACCGGGCCGCCCGGGCGGCCGGCGAGCGCGGTCGCGACCGCGCGGACGACCTCGGCGGTGCCCAGCATCCCGAGCTTCGTGGCGTGCACGGTGACGTCGTCGAACAGGGTGCGCAGCTGGAGGCCGACGAACTCCGCGGGGACGGCGTGCACGCCGGTGACCCCGCGGGTGTTCTGCGCGGTGAGCGCGGTGAGGACCGCCGTTCCGTAGGCGCCGAGCGCGCTGAAGGTCTTGAGGTCGGCCTGGATGCCCGCACCGCCGCTGGGGTCGCTGCCGGCCACGGTCAGGGCGACGGGCACGGCGGGGCGGTCTCCCGTCCCCTCGGGCCTGCTGCTCACCGGCGCGCCGCCGTGCCCAGGGCGGTGCGGAGCCCGCGGGCGGCCGCCTCCGGATCGCCCGCCGCGCAGATCGCCGACACCACGCAGGCCCCGTCCACGCCCGTCTCGGCCACCGCCGCGGCGTTTCCGGCGTCGACGCCGCCGATGGCCACCGCGGCCAGGTCCCCGGCGTGCGCCGCCGACGCGAGCGCGCGGGTGCCGGCGGGCCCCAGCGCGGGGGCGGCGTCGGGCTTGGTGGCGGTGGTCCACACGGGGCCGATGCCGACGACGTCCACCGTGCCGGCGGGCAGCGCCAGCACCGCGTCCAACTCCGCCTGCGACGAGACGCTCACCCCGACCAGCCGCTCCGGCCCCACCAGCGCCCGGGTCTCGGCCGGCGGCAGGTCGTCCTGGCCGACGTGCACGCCGTCGGCGCCGGTGAGGAGGGCGACGTCGACGGCGTCGTTGACGAGCACGGGCACGTCCGGCCGGCCGGCCAGCGCGGCCTGCACCGCACGGGTGAGCGCCAGCAGCTCGCGGCGCGGGGCGGTCTTGTCCCGGACCTGGACGGCGGTGACCCCGCCGGCCACCGCCGCGCGGACGACGTCGGCGACCGGCCGCGGGCGGCACAGCGCGGTGTCGGTGACCAGGTAGAGCGTCCAGTCGACGGTCACGGCTCCTCCCGGACGTCGGCCCGGGCCAGGGAGTCCCCGTCGATGGCGTCGAGGGCGTCCAGCCACGCGGGCGCGAAGGTGCCCGGCCCGTCGGCGAGGTCGGCGGCGATCTCGGCGGCGAGCGCGACGTGGGCGTGCGCGGCGACGGTGCCGAGCAGCGCGTCCCGGGTGGCGGCGACGTACGCCGCGACCAGGGCGCCGAGCGCGCAGCCGGCGCCGGTGGTGCGGGTCAGGAGAACCGAACCGCCCCCGACGCGGACGGTCCGCCGTCCGTCGGTGACCAGGTCGACCTCGCCGCTGACGGCGACCACCCCGCCGGTGCGGCGGGCCAGCCCCGCGGCGGCCGGGGCGGCGTCGTCGGCACCGGCGGTGCTGTCCACCCCGCGGCCGCCGGCGCCGGCGCCGGCCAGGGCCATGACCTCCGAGGCGTTGCCGCGCACGACGGTGGGCTGCAGCTCGACCAGCTCGGCGGCCAGCTCGGTGCGGTAGGCCAGCCCGCCGACGGCGACCGGGTCGAGGACCCAGGGCGTCCCGGCCGCGCCGGCCGACCGGGCGGCGCGCCGCATCGCCTCGGCGGTGCGGGCGTTGACCGTGCCCACGTTGACCAGCACGGCCGACGCGACCGCCGCGAAGTCACCGGCCTCCTCGGGCGCGTCGACCATGGCCGGCGCCGCGCCCGCCGCCAGCAGCGCGTTCGCGGTGAAGGCCTGCACGACCGTGTTGGTCAGGCAGTGCACGAGCGGGGTGGTGGTGCGCAGCGCCGCCCGGGCCGCGCGCAGAACGTCGGCGTCCACGCCGTGACATCCCTTCGCCAGTACGAACTGGAGCAGGTTCGACGGGTGTGCTCTCAGTCCCCTGCGGGACACCCCGTGCCACTTCCCCGCCGAACCTAACAGCCGGTTCCGGCCGCTTGCTCTGGCCGCCGGTCCCGGCCGCCGGTCCTGGCCGCCGGTCCTGGCCGCCGGCTCAGGCGTCGGTGAGCGCCGCCGGGGGGAGCCAGTCGGCCTCGAGCAGCTCGGCGATCTCCTGGAGGGAGGACGTGTCCGCGCCCGCCGTCGAGCCGCTGACCGCCAGCCGCTCCACCATCACCCGCGCGACCTGCTCCTCCACGGTGTCCTCGGCGAAGGCCACCCGCCACGGCGAGACCTGGCCGTCGCGGTGCGTGCGGCCGGTGACCTGCCGGGCCTGGATGCCGGAGAAGCGCGGCTGGTGGAACAACCCGACCCGCGGGACGGCGGAGGCCGCGGCCCCGCTGGGCAGCAGCTCGCCGGCGTGCAGGCTGATCGACGCCGTCACCGTGAACACGCAGACCGGCGCGGCCCCGGTCTGGAAGCGCAGCCGCTCGGCCTCGACGTCGAACCGGTCGCGGCCGTAGATGCCGGCCACCGGGATCCCGGAGTCCAGCAGCGCCTCGCGGATCGGGTCGGCCGCCGTCTCCACGAACTCGACCGACACCGCGACCTGCCGCTCGGCCTCCACCTGGGCCTTCACCCAGTCGACCGTGGCCTGCGCCCGGATCAGCCCGGCCTTCTGCCGGAAGCGCAGCAGCGCCGCCCGGCCCCGCGCGGTCTGCCGGCCGCGGCGGGCCAGCTGCATCTCGGCGCGGCACTCGGCCCACTCCGACTCGTAGGCCGCCCGCTCGGCCGGCGTCAGCGCCACCGGGGTCCCGGTCACCGACACCGGCCCCCACGGCGCCGGCCGGTGCAGCGTCGCCGGCGGGTTCGTCCCGGCCAGCCAGCCCTGCAGCCGCGCGAGGTCGGCCCGGCGCTCGTCGGCGTCCTCGGTCCACGCCCAGCCGTAGCGGCCACGTTCCACGTGGAACCGGTGCTCGTCGAGCTTCTTCGGCAGGTCCGACCACTCGCGGAGCGGCTCGCCGTGCTGCTGGGCGAACTGGGGCGCGAGGTAGGGCAGCTCGAGCGGCGTGTGCGCCGGGGTGGCGGTGGCCGCGATGACGAACGGCGCGTCCTTCACCCGACCGGCGCCGGAGACGGCCTTCCAGTGCTTCCACCGCTGCGTCGTCGTGTGGCGGACCATGTGCGCCTCGTCGGCGATGACGACGTCGAACCGCAGCTTGGCGACCTTGGCCAGCCGGTCCCAGGTGGTCACGCACCAGCGCAGCCCGCCGTCGCCGAAGCCGGCGATCGAGCGGGTCCAGTGCGGGATGGTGATGGCGGCCGGCCGGTCGGCCACCACGAGGACGGTGCGCCCGCCACGCTGCGCGGCCACCTCCCGGGCGGCCAGGACGGCGGTGCCCGTCTTGCCCACGCCGGGGTCGTCGCCGAGCAGGAAGACGCGGTGCCCGGCCTTCGCCGAGGCGGCGATCGCCGCGGCGCCGGTCAGCTGCTCGTCCCGCGGGTGC
The DNA here is from genome assembly GCF_051383655.1 of Geodermatophilus sp. CPCC 205761. Lineage (NCBI taxonomy): Bacteria > Bacillati > Actinomycetota > Actinomycetes > Geodermatophilales > Geodermatophilaceae > Geodermatophilus > Geodermatophilus sp. CPCC 205761. Next base: position 28,353 of record NZ_JALPKQ010000049.1, on the reverse strand, counting down.
ATGGGCCGGCCCGCGGGCACCGGTCGCGGCGTGGGGTTGAGCTCGTCCTCGAGGAAGCGCTCGAAGGTGTACGGCGGCGGGTCGTAGGGCGCCAGCTCCGGCGGCAGGTCTCGGCCGACCCAGACGTGCGCCTGCAGGTCCGCCCGCCACTGCGCGCCGGGCGCGGGTGCCCGGAAGGGGACGGCGAGCACCCACACCCGCTCCCCCGGGCCGGCGACCGGCCGTTCGGGCGCGGGCTTGGCGGTCCGCTTGGTCGCCGGCTTGCGCCGGGTGGTCGTGCTCGTGCTGGTTCGGGTGGTGCTGGTCGAGCGGGTCGTCGTCCGGCGGCGCCGTCCGGGCATGGGTGTGCTCCCCCTTCGTCGAGCCGTCGACGGTAGGTCGACCGGACGACAGGATCTGGTGGAATCGCCGGGTGACGGCGAACTCGGAGGAGCGGCTGCACGCGCGCACCGTGGGTGAGACGGGTCCGCGGGTGGTGTTCGTGCACGGGCTGTTCGGCCAGGGCAAGAACTGGACGACGATCGCCAAGGGACTGGCCGGCGGCCACCAGGTGACCCTCCTCGACCTGCCCAACCACGGGCACTCCCCGTGGACCGAGCGGGTCGACTACCTCGACATGGCGCGCATGGTGGCCGACGAGCTGGAGTCGTTCGGGGAGCCGGTGACCCTGGTCGGGCACTCGATGGGCGGCAAGGTGGCGATGCAGGTCGCGCTGCGCCATCCGGAGCTGCTGCGCGCGCTGGTCGTCGTCGACATCGCCCCGACCGAGTACCCGGTGTCCGGTGGCCGCACCGAGGACCCCGACGAGGAGGCCTCCCCCTTCGCCGCCTTCATCGCCGCGATGCGGGAGCTCGACCTGGGTTCGCTCCGGACCCGCGAGGACGCCGACGCCGCGCTGCGCTCCGTCGTCCCGAGCCGGATGGTGCGGTCCTTCCTGCTGCAGAGCCTGGTGCGCGAGGGGCCGGGGGACGGCGGCGGCTGGCGGTGGCGGCTGAACCTGGAGCTGCTGGAGCGCGACCTCGGCGCGCTGCGTGGGTTCCCCGACCCGCCGCCGGGTGCCCGCTTCGACGGCCCGGTGCTGTGGATCGCCGGCGCGAACTCGCACTACGTGCTGCCCGAGGACCGGGAGCGCATGGAGGAGCTCTACCCGTCGACCCGGCTGGTGCGGATCAAGAACGCGGGGCACTGGGTGCACTCGGAGCAGCCGGAGGTCTTCCTGGAGACGCTGAAGCGGTTCCTGGAGCGGGTCGAGCGCTGACGGAGGCCGCGGCTACTCCTCACCGATGTCCTCGCTCCAGACGTCGGGGTGTTCGGCGATGAAGCGCGTCATGAGCTCCCGGCACTCCGGGTCGTCGAGCACCAGCACCTCGACGCCGTGCTCGGCCAGCCAGTCGTGGCCGCCGGAGAAGGTCCGCGCCTCGCCGACGACCAGCCGGGAGATGCCGAACTGGCGCACCAGCCCGCTGCAGTACCAGCAGGGCGAGAGGGTGGTGACCATCGTCGTCCCGCGGTAGGTGCGCTGGCGACCGGCGGCACGGAAGGCCGACGTCTCCCCGTGCACCGACGGGTCGTCGTCCTGCACCCGGCGGTTGCGCCCACGGCCCAGGACCCTGCCGTCCGGCCCGACCAGCGCCGCGCCCACCGGTACCCCGCCTTCGGCGAGGCCTGCCCGGGCCTCCTCCACCGCGACCGCCAGCCACGACCGGGCCGTGGCATCGTCCAGCGGAACCGGGCACGTCACTGATCGCCTCCTGCCATCGATGCCGTACTTCTCTCGGCCCTGGACTGCTACGAGCCGGGACGAGCGTGGCCGGACAGCGGCGGGTCCGGCAACCCGCGCGGCGGAGGGCGGCCGGGCGGCTGGGCGGCCGGGCCTGGCCATGGCCTCAGGGGCCGGCGCGGATGAGGACCTCGCTCCCGTCGGGGCGCCAGGTGTGCCAGTGGCCGCTCCCGGGATCACGGGTGACGGTGAAGCCGCCCTCGTGGCAGGCGGTGTGGTGCCGTTCACAGAGCAGCGCGCCGTTGTCGCAGGAGGTCGGGCCGCCGAATGCCCAGTGGACGACATGATGGACGTCGCACCACTCGGGCGGGGCGTCGCAACCGGCGAAGACGCAGTGACCGTCGCGGACCTCGACCGCCCGCCGGATCGCCGCGCCGGCCGTCCGCTGCGCACGGCCGACGTCGAGGGGCAGCCCGTCCGGACCCGTGATGACCCGGACCACGCCGGCGTCGCAGGCCAGGCGCCGAGCCGTCTCCGGCGTGATCGGCCCAGCCCAGCCCAGCTCGCCGCCCGCGACGCCCGGCGCACCGCGAGCGGCGGACAGGGAGTGCCAGTCGACGGTGACCCGCACGTGCGGCCGCTCGCCGCGGACGTCGGGCAACGAGCCCCCGTCGAGAGCGCCGCGGGCGAGGGCGACCAGGGCGTCGGCCTGACGCTCGGCGTGGCCGCGGGTGTCGCCCGCCGGGCGGTCGCCGTTCATGAGCGCCGCCAGGGCGGTGTGCAGGTACTCGCCGCCCACCGCGTCCAGTTCGCCGCGCAGGTGCACGCGGCCGTCGAGGCCGGAGGCCATCGTGAACCGGCGGCGGGTGTCCGCCGCGTCGTCGAGGGAGCCGTCGGGATCCACGCCGGCGACCCAGCGTGCAACTCCCCGAGCCGTCTCGTCGGGCGTCGTCTGCCGGGCCAGGTCGGCGAGGATCCGGTCGGTCTCCCCCAGCGCGATACCGAGCCCTTCGGCCCTGGCGACCCGGCCAGGGGTCATCGCGCGGGTGATGACACGGGCGTGGTCTGCGGTGATCTCACCGGCGGCGAAGGCCGCGGCGGTGGCCGGCAGCTGCTCGAGCCGGCGCCCTGACGACACCACCGCCGTTGCCTCCGCAGGCGACAGCCGGCAGCTGCCCCGCAGCCAGCTCCTCATCGACACCGCTCCGTCGCGTCGGTAGGCCCTCCGGTGGTCGGCCACACGGACGGCCGACGTCAGCGCGGCGGCGACCCGGTTGGCGGCGGTCGACAGCTCACCGACCAGGTCGAGCAGGGACGCATCGGACAGCTCGCCGAGATCGGTGTCGACCAGCCCCTCCAGGGCGGAGCGCAGTTCGGACACCCGCCCTCCTTCCGTACCGGTGTCGGTTCGACGAGTCGAGCGCAGGCCGCCGGTAGGACAGAAACCGCAGTTCAGCGGCCAGTTCGACGCGTCCAGCCGAGCACGCGCGGACCGTCGGCACCAGGCGGGAGCCGCACCTGTGGACGGCGGACCCGCCTGTGGACGGGCGAGAGCGCGGCGTCGTCCGTCGCTGGTCTGATCTCGGCCCGAGAGAGGAGTCCTCATGCCGTGGTCGATCGATCAGCGGGCTCGACCGGTACCGGTCCGGACGTCCACGCACGGGTGGCGGCGTGGAGGCGCTGGAGCGCCGGGCGTCGCGCTGCCATCCTGGGTCCGTGACCAGCGAGTTCGTCGGGTACCGGCCACCCCCGGCGCTCCGCGGGCTGGTGGCGGCGGCGGTCGGCTACCGGCAGGCGGGGCTGCCGCCGGGCGTGCACCGCGGGCTGCCCTCGCCGTTCCTCACCGTGGTCCTGCCGATCGACGCTCCCCTGGTGGTCTGCGCGCACGCCGACCCGCGGCAGCCGGGGGGCACGTTCGAGACGGTCCTGGGCGGGCTGCACACCCGGCCGGCGCTGATCGCCCACCCGGGTCGGCAGGAGGGCATCCAACTGGCCCTGACACCGGAGGGTGCCCGCGTGCTGCTGGGCACCCCCGCGGCGGCGCTCGCCTCGGTGGACGTGGGCCTGGACGACGTCCTCGGCGTGCGGGTCACGGCCGAGCTGCTCGACCGGGTCCGGGAGGCGGCCGGGTGGCCGGCGCGCTTCGCCACCGTGGAGGAGTTCCTGCTGGACCACCTCGCCACCGACTCCCACGCGGCGCCCGAGATCGCCGAGGCGTGGCGGCTGACGGTGGACGGCGGGGGACGGCTGCGGGTGGCCGAGATCGCCGCGCGGGTGGGCTGGTCCGAGCGGCACCTGACCACGCAGTTCCGGTCCGAGACCGGACTGGGGCCGAAGGAGGCCGCCCGCGTCGTGCGGTTCGACCGGGCCCGACGGGGGCTGACCGCCCGCGTCGCAGCGGGAGGCCGTCCCGACCTCGCCGGTCTCGCGGCGGCGGCCGGGTATGCCGACCAGTCCCACCTGACCCGCGACTGGCGGTCGTTCAGCGGGCTGTCCCCGCTGCAGTGGATGGCCGCGGAGTTCGGATTCGTCCAAGACGACGCCGCCGTCGGCTCGGCAGGCTCGGCCGCATGACGACACCCGCTCCCACCGTCTGGCCCGCCGTCCGCGCGGACGACGCCCCCGCCCTCATCCGCTTCCTCGTCGACGTCCTCGGCTTCGAGGAGACGCTCGTCGTCCGCGACGGTGCCCTGGTGGTCCACGCCGAGCTGGCCTGGCCTCCCGGCGGCGGCGTGATGCTCGGCTCGGCCCGCGACGACGGTCATTGGCCGGTCGACGCCGGTGTCACCGGCGCCTACCTGGTCACCGACGACGTCGCGGCCGTCTGGGACCGTGTGCAGGCAGCCGGCGTCGAGGTCCTCCGGCCGCTCGCCGACGTGCCGTACGGCGGCAAGGAGTTCTCCGTCCGGGACCCGGAGGGCAACTCGTGGAGCGTCGGCGACTACCGCGGGCACCCCAGGTCGTGACGCCCGACGACGTCCGCGCGCTGGCCCTCGCCCTCCCGGAGGTGACCGAGGCGCCGCACCACGGGCGGCCCGCGTTCCGGCTCGGGACGACGGTGCTGGCGACCCTCTGGGACCAGGACACGCTCAACGTCATGCTCGACGAGGGCGAGGCGCGGGCGGTCGAGGGCGGTCCCTGCAGCCTCCTGTGGTGGGGGAAGAAGTTGAACGGCGTCCGGGTGGACCTCACCGGCGCCGCCTCCGACCAGGTGGCCGAGCTGCTCGAGGAGGCCTGGCACCGACGCGCCCCCGCGCGCCTGCGGCAGTCGCGCGGCGACTAGGTCACCGTGGCGTCCGGGCCACCCGGATCCCAGGTCCCCCGCGGCCCCGCGGCCACGCAGGTCCCGAGTCACCCGCGGCCCGCGGCCCGGGGCCCGGAGGCCCGCGGCCCGGGGCTCGCGCCCCGCGCCGCCACGCCGCTCACGGCGCGGGCAGCACGCGCAGCACGCCTGACAGCGAGAAGACGCGCTCGTCGCCGCGGAGCTCGCACCAGGCCTCCAGCACGTGGCCCAGGACCTCCGGTGCCCGGATCACCCGGTCGGTCACGGCACCGGAGGCCGCCCGGTAGACGATCGACACCCGACCGCCGGAGCCGACCGCCTCGGCCAGGAGAGCGAGTTCGCCCGGGGTGAGGTGCGGCGCCGCTCCCGCCAGTCCCGGCGGGAGCGGGTCGGCCGGCGGCTCGGTGCGGGCGCCGTCCAGCAGGGCACGGGCGACGTCCGCGACCGGCGGTGGGACGACGGTCAGCCGCGGCCGGGCCGGCGCGACGGCGTCGTCGATCCGCCGGGCCGCGTCGCGCGCCGCATGGCGGGCCGCGGCGGCCTCGGCGGTCCCGCGCGGCGGCTCGGCGTCCGCGACGGGCAGGTACCCCGCCGCGCGCAGGGCGGCCAGCGTGACGTCGGGCGCGGCGCTCGCGGCCAGCACCGTCGGGCCGACCTGCCGCAGCCCGAGCCGGCCGAGGCGCCGGTCGGCCAGGACCTGGGCGACCAGGGCCTCGTCGACCCCGGTCAGCACGCAGGCGGCCGCGGTGACGCGGAGGTGCCCGTGCCGGCGGGCGACATCCTGCACGAGGTGCACCAGCGGCTGGGGCAGGTCGCGATCGGTCACCTCCCGCAGCGCGGTCACCAGGTCGTCGCCGGTCCGCCCCGCGTCGAGGGCCCGCCGGATCGTCGGCGGGCCCAGCCGCCAGATCACCCCGGCACCGGTGCTCTCGCGATCGGCGCACGAGTCGAGCACGGCGGCGAGGGACGCCGCTGGTGAGCCGGTGGCCACCGCGGTGAGGTCGGATCCGAACCGGACCGTCGCCACCCGCGCCGGCAGCACGCCGTCGGCCCACCGGCGCAGTCCGGCCTCGTCCCCGGCCAGCAGGGCCCGGCCGACCGCGCTGATCGCACCGGCGCCGACCACTCCGACCAGGTGCAGCTCGGACCAGAGGGTGTCCAGCGGCGCCGACTCGCCGGGCACCGTGTGCGCCGCCGGCCGGCTCCAGAGCGCCGCGGCGCGCAGCGCGGCGGGGTCACCGGCCGCTCCCCCGGGCACGGCCGCGGTGGCCGCGAGGAGGGTCCGGCGGGTGGCGGCGCAGCCCCGGCAGGGCACCTGGGCCCCGAGCGCGGGGACCGGCCTGCCGTCACCGTCCCGAGCCCGGGTGGCCATCGCCTCGTGTCGCCACCAGGCGAGTACCAGCGGCACGACCTGGTCGGCCGGCTCGCCCGCGGCCCACTCCGCGGCGAGGGTGGTCGGCTCGATGCCCGACACGCCGCTGCGGACGAGCCCCGCAGCGCGAGCGGTCTCCAGCGCCAGCCGTGTCTGGGCCTCGTCCGCGCCGAGATCCTTGCCGAGCCGTCGCAGCTCCCGCACGCCGATCCCGCCACCGGCCAGGGAGGCGATCTCCTGCCGGCGCACCCGATCGAGCAGGTCCGCCACCAGCCGCAGCAGCCGGGCGACCGCCTCGGCCGCTGCGGAGTCCACGGCGGCCGGCGGCACCGCGCTGACGGCCGGGCCGGGCGGCACGGGGTCGAAGGGCGCCCGCCAGCGCTCCCCGCGGACGGCGAGTGCCACCTCAGCGGGCAGGACGCCACCCCAGCCGTGCGCGGGGGTGACCGCGAGACCGTGCTCGGCCGCCCATCGGCGTGCGGCCGTGTCCTCCCGGTACCGGTCGGGATCCCCCCAGGGCGGCTCGAGGTCGTCGTCCGAGTCGGAGATCCACCAGCGGTCCGCCGGGACCGCGACGAGGGGCCGGGAGCCGGCGCCCGGTTCCGGCCGGCCGGCCCACCGGAGCAGGCCGCGGCGGACGTCGTCGGGAGCGGTGTCGAACCGGGCCCGCACCCGCGCCGGGTCGCTGACCACGCGGACCACGTGGTCCAGAGCCTCGGCCTTGCGGGCGGGGGGCCGTTCGCCCCAGCGCCGGAGGGCCCGCTGCAGCTCGGGCAGGGTGGCCTCGGCCCAGGCCGTCCGCGCCCGTGGTCCGGGCACGCCCAGCGGGTACGGCGGCAGCTCCGCGGCCAAGGGGACGACGAGCGCACCGTCGTCCGGCCGGAGGAGGCCGCGCCGGATCAGGGTCCCGACGGCGGCACCCACCGCGTCGGTGTGGTCGGGTCCGGAGACGCCCAGGAGGTCGTCGAGGTCCGGGCGGCGCCTGCGCTCCCCCAGGGCCCGGACCGCCTCCCACACCTGTCGCTCGGGCAGGCGGAGGTCCTCGACCGCGGCGGCCACCGACGCGGCGTGGCAGATCCGGCCGGCCAGCTCCCAGAGCGTGCGTGGTGGGTACCCGGCCGCCAGGTCGGGGCGCGCGGTGAGCAGCTCGGTGAGTTCCTCGCGCGAGAAGGTGCCGAGCCACTCGGCCCATCCACGGTCGTCCACCGGCCCAGTCCACACCCTCACCGCGCCGCCGCGCGGCGTCGTCCACAGGTCGGCTCGCGGGGCGGCCCTGCCCCGGCCACGATCAGCGCATGACCGCCACCCGCGCCGGACAGCCCGCCTCCCCCGGCGACCTCGTCGACGTCGCCGCGCTGGTCACCGCCTACTACACGCGGGAGCCCGATCCGGCGGACCCGGCGCAGCAGGTGGCCTTCGGGACCAGCGGCCACCGCGGCTCGTCGTTCGACGCCGCGTTCAACGAGGCGCACATCCTGGCCACCACCCAGGCCATCTGCGAGTACCGGACGGCGCAGGGGTACGACGGGCCGCTGTTCATCGGCCGGGACACCCACGCGCTCTCCGAACCGGCGTGGGCCAGCGCGCTGGAGGTGCTGGCCGCCAACGACGTGACGGTGCTCGTCGACGCCGCCGACCGGTACACACCCACCCCGGCGGTCAGCCACGCGATCCTGCGGGCCAACCGCGGCCGGACGACCGGTCTCGCCGACGGCATCGTGGTCACCCCGTCGCACAACCCGCCCCGCGACGGCGGGTTCAAGTACAACCCGCCCAACGGCGGCCCGGCGGACACCGACGCCACGAAGGTCATCGCGGCGCGGGCCAACGAGCTGCTGCACGCCGGGCTGGCGGGGGTCCAGCGCGTCCCGTTCACCCGGGCACGGGCCGCGGCGCAGCCGCACGACTTCCTCGGCGACTACGTCGAGGACCTGCCGTCGGTGCTCGACCTCGACGCCGTCCGCGACGCCGGCGTGCGGATCGGCGCCGACCCCCTCGGCGGCGCCAGCGTCGACTACTGGGGCGCGATCGCCGATCGGCACCGGATCGACCTCACCGTGGTCAACCCGTTGGTCGACCCCACCTGGCGGTTCATGACGCTGGACTGGGACGGCAAGATCCGCATGGACTGCTCCTCCCCCAGCGCCATGGCGTCGCTGATCGGCAAGCGCGACCAGTTCCAGATCGCCACCGGCAACGACGCCGACGCCGACCGGCACGGGATCGTCACGCCCGACGGCGGCCTCCTGAACCCCAACCACTTCCTCGCGGTGGCGATCTCCTACCTGTTCTCGCACCGCCCCGAGTGGGCTGCGGACACCGCCGTCGGCAAGACCCTCGTGTCGTCGTCGCTCATCGACCGGGTCGTCGCCGACCTCGGCCGGCGCCTGGTCGAGGTGCCGGTCGGGTTCAAGTGGTTCGTGCCCGGGCTGCTCGACGGGTCGGTCGGCTTCGGCGGCGAGGAGTCGGCTGGGGCCTCGTTCCTCCGGCGGGACGGCGGGGTGTGGACGACGGACAAGGACGGCATCCTGCTCGCCCTGCTGGCCAGCGAGATCCAGGCCGTGACCGGGCGCTCGCCGTCCCAGCTGCACGCCGAGCTGACCGCCCGGTACGGCGAGTCGGCCTACGCGCGGATCGACGCGCCGGCCACCCGCGAGCAGAAGGCGGCCCTGGGCAAGCTGTCCCCGGAGGACGTGACGGCGACCGAGCTGGCCGGTGAGCCGATCACCGCGAAGCTCACCCGCGCGCCGGGCAACGACGCCTCCATCGGCGGGCTCAAGGTGGTCACCGAGAACGCCTGGTTCGCCGCCCGGCCGTCGGGCACCGAGGACGTCTACAAGGTCTACGCCGAGTCCTTCCAGGGCCCGGAGCACCTGGCGCGGGTGCAGGAGGAGGCCCGCGCCGTCGTCACGGCCAGCCTGGGCGGCTGAGGTGGCGGCCCTCGACCTGACCGCCCTCGTCCGGGAGCTGGTCGGTCGGACGACGGTCTCGGGCGACGCAGCGGCCCAGCGGGACGCGCTCGGCACCCTCACCGACGTCCTCCGGGAGCGGGCACCACACCTGGAGGTCACCGAGGGCCGGGACCCCGACCACCCCTGGACCCTGCTGCGCACCCCCACGGACCCCGCCCGGCGGCAGCTGCTGCTCGCCTGCCACGTCGACACCGTCCCGGTGCCCGACCCCGGCGCCTGGACCCGCGATCCGTTCGGCGCCGACCTCGACGGGGGCCGGGTGTGGGGCCGGGGCGGCAGCGACATGAAGGCCGGCGTGGTCGCCGCGGCCGCCGCGCTGGCCGCCGCCGACCCGGAGACGCCGGTCGCGCTGCTGCTCACCAGCGACGAGGAGATCGGCTCCAAGGGCGCCGCCGCCGCGGCCGACGCGGTCGCCGGGCAGTCGGTCGGGGCGGTCGTCGTCCCCGAGGCGACCGGCAACCAGGTCGTCCTCGGGCACAAGGGGGCGCTCTGGCTGGCCGTCCGGACGGCGGGGCGCGCGGCGCACGGCAGCACGCCCGAGCGCGGGCACAACGCCGTCCTCGACCTGGCCGCGCTGCTGGCGCGCGCCGGCGGGGCGCTGCCCTTCCGCACCGACCCGTTCCTCGGCACGGAGACGTGGAACCCCGGCGTCGTGGCCGGCGGCACCGTGCCCAACGTCGTCCCGGACCGCGCCGAGGTGGTCGTGGACATGCGCACCGTCGCCGACGGCGGCGAGCTGCTGGACTGGTGGCGGGGCCAGCCCGAGGTGGCCGACGTCGAGGTGCGGGTCGACCTGCCGCCGGTCGGCACCCCGGGCGACGACCCGTGGGTGGCCGGCCTGCCCGCGCCCGTCCGGCCCACGCCGGCGACCTACTTCACCGATGCCTCGGTGCTCGGCCAGGTGGTCGGTGGCGCCCCGATCGTCGTGTGGGGGCCCGGCACGCCCGCGGTCATGCACGCCGTCGACGAGTACGTGGAGCTCGCCGAGCTGCAGCAGGCGACGGCCGCGTTCACCGACGTCGTCACCCGCTGGACGGGCTGACCCCGGCGGTTTCCGGGGAAACCGCCGCACCGACCCCGGCGGTTTCCGGGGAACCGACGGCTCGAGCCCGGACTTTCGGCGCGGAAAGTCCAGAGGATCCACGGAGCCGGCGCGGAAGGTCCGGGAGCGGCGGGGGGCGGTTCGATACAGCGGCGTATCCGATACAGTCGTGCATCGTGACGACGACCGATCTCGACCGGCCCAAGCGCCGGCGGGCGGTCACCGTGGAACTGCTGCTGGACGCCGCCCTGGAGACCTTCGCCGAGGTCGGGTTCGCCGCGGCCAGCGTCGAGGACATCTGCCGCCGCGGCGGCTTCACCCGCGGGGCCTTCTACTCCAGCTTCCGCACCAAGGACGAGCTGTTCGCCGCGCTCTACGCGCGGGAGACCGGCCGCGAGCTGGCCCGGGTGGAGGAGCAGCTGACCGGCATCGAGTCCGAGCGGGACCCGGTCTCCGCCGCCGTCGAGCGGTGCCTGTCCACCTTCCGCGCCGACCGCTCCTGGGTGCTCGTGCACACCGAGTACGCGCTGCACGCCGCCCGCCGCCCTGAGGCGGCCGCCGCCCTGCGCGAGCACACCGCCGCCCTGCACGACCGGCTGACCGACCTCATCGAGAGCGCGACCGCCCGGGTCGGCCTGCGCCTCGCCGTCCCGGCGGGGCAGCTGGCCCGCATCCTGCTCGCCCTGCACGACGGCGTCGTCGTCGCGCAGGCCACCGACGCGGACCCCGACCGCCCCGACGACTCCCTCGAGCACACCGCGCTGCTGCTCCTGCTGCGCGCCGCCGTCTCCGGCTGACCCCGAGAACACAGAACCAGAGGACCGAGGAACCATGGCCACCCTGCTCGCCCGGCTCGGCCGGGCCGTCTACCGCTCCCGCCGGCTCGTGGCCGCGATCTGGGTGCTCGTGCTCGCCGCCGTCGTCACGGTCCTGGTGACCGCGGGTGGCGAGTTCGACGACCAGTTCACCATCCCGGGGTCGGAGTCCCAGGCCGCGCTGGACCGGCTGGCCGACCTGCAGCCGTCGGCGGCCGGGGTGAGCGCGCAGATCGTCTTCGTCGCCCCGGACGGCGCCACCGTCGTCGAGCCGCAGTACCAGGCGGCCATCGCCGAGGTCGTGGCCGAGGCGGCCCGGGCCCCGCAGGTCGCCGCCGTCGCCGACCCCTTCGTCAACCAGGCGATCTCCCCCGACGGCCGCGCCGCGCTGGCCGTCGTCGAGTACCCGGTGGCCGGTCCGGCGGAGCTGGAGGAGGGCAGCCTCGACGCCCTGCAGGAGACCACGCAGGCGGCCGCGGACGCCGGCATGCAGGTGGCCGTCGGTGGCGGCGCGTTCAGCACCACCGGCGTCGAGATCGGCCCCACCGAGTTCGTCGGCGTGGCCGTCGCCGTCCTCGTGCTGGTGCTCACCTTCGGCTCGCTGCTCGCCGCCGGGATGAACCTGCTGACGGCGATCGTCGGCGTCGCCGTGGGGCTCGGCGGGCTGCTCGGCGCCTCCAGCCTCATCTCGCTGTCGTCGACCGCGCCCACGCTGGCGCTGATGATCGGCCTGGCCGTCGGCATCGACTACGCGCTGTTCATCCTGTCCCGGCACCGCAGCCAGCTGGCCGCCGGCATGGACCCGGAGGAGTCCGCGGCGCGGGCCACCGGCACGGCCGGGACCGCGGTCGTCTTCGCCGGCCTCACCGTCGTCATCGCGCTGTCGGGCCTGTCGGTCGTCGGCATCCCCTTCCTCACCGTCATGGGCCTGGCGGCCGCGGCCACCGTGCTGGTCGCCGTCCTCGTCGCCCTCACCCTGCTGCCGGCCCTGCTGGGCTTCGCCGGCTCCCGGCTCGCGCCCCGGCCCGGGTCCCGGGCGGCCCGCCGCGAGGTGGCGCAGGCCGCGCAGGACGGGGCCGTCCCCGACCGGGCCGGCCGCTCCATGGGCGAGCGCTGGGCCCGCCTGGTCACCCGCCGTCCGCTGGTCACCGTCCTCCTCACCGTCGTCGGTTTGGGCGTGCTGGCCCTCCCGGCTGCGCAGCTGCAGCTCGCGCTCCCCGACAACAGCGCGGCCGCCGAGGACGCGCCGCAGCGGCAGGCCTACGACCTCATCAGCGAGACGTTCGGTCCGGGCCTGAACGGCCCGCTGGTCGTCCTCGTCGACGGCCTCGACCCGGCCACCGCGCGGCAGGCGGCCGGCCAGGTGGCGGCCGCCCTCGGCGGGACGCCGACCCAGGTGCCGGGCCAGTTCGAGGGCGGCCTGGACGACGTCGCCTACGCCGTTCCGGCCGTGCTACCCGAGGGCACCGCGGCGCTGGTCACCGTCATCCCCGAGAGCGGGCCGCAGGACGAGGCGACCGGCGACCTCGTCGCCGCGCTGCGCGACCTCGCCCCGGAACTGGAGGCGCAGACCGGCGCAGAGGTGTCGGTGACCGGCCAGACCGCCGTCGCCATCGACGTCTCCGACCGGCTCGACGACGCCCTGGTGCCCTTCGCGCTCGTCGTCGTCGGCCTGGCGGTCGTCCTGCTGCTGCTGGTCTTCCGCTCGGTGCTCGTGCCGATCAAGGCCGCGATCGGGTTCCTGCTCTCGGTGGCGGCGTCGTTCGGCGCGGTGGTGGCGGTCTTCCAGTGGGGCTGGCTGGGCGACGTGTTCGGCGTCCCGACGACGGGGCCGATCATCAGCTTCATGCCCGTCATCCTCATGGCGGTGCTGTTCGGCCTGGCCATGGACTACGAGGTCTTCCTGGTCTCCCGGATGCGCGAGGAGTACGTGCACGGGGCGGCGCCGCGCGCCGCGGTGCTCGCCGGTGCCCGGCACGCCTCGCGGGTGGTCGTGGCGGCCGCGCTGATCATGTTCTCGGTCTTCGCCAGCTTCGTGACCATCGACGACGTCGTGGTCAAGGCGATCGCGTTCGGCCTGGCCGTCGGGATCCTGCTCGACGCGTTCGCCGTCCGGATGACGCTCGTGCCGGCCGTCCTGGCCCTGCTCGGCCGCTCGGCCTGGTGGCTGCCGCGCTGGCTGGACCGCGCGCTGCCCGACCTCGACGTCGAGGGCGCGAAGCTGGGCCCGGTTCCGGCCGCGCCGGCCGCCCGGGCGCCCGAGCCGGCGGTGCGGTGACGAGGACGGGGCCGTTCAGCGCCGCCGGGCGCCCTTGTCGGCGTACATGGCGTCGTCGGCCTCGCGGATGAGCAGTTCGTAGGCCAGCTCGGGGTCTGTGCCGCCGGCCACCGTGCCGATGCCGACGCTCATGCCCAGCGGGATGACGACGTCGTCGACCCGCAGCGGCTCGGTGGCGGTGTGCTGCAGCCGCTGGGCCAGCGCCTCGGCGTCGGCCCGCTCGCTGTTCTCGCACACGATGCTGAACTCGTCGCCACCCACCCGGGCGGCGGTGTCGCTGGAGCGCAGCACCGACCGCAGCCGCTCGGCGAAGGCGACCAGCACCTCGTCGCCGACCGGGTGCCCGTGCTGGTCGTTGATCTCCTTGAACCCGTCGAGGTCGATGCCCAGCAGGCAGGTGGGGGTCCGCTCGCGGTGACCGCGCTCGAGGGCGTGCCGCAACCGGTCGCCGAAGAGGATCCGGTTCGGCAGGCCGGTCAGCGGGTCGTGCAGCGAGCGGTGCACGAGCGCCGCCTCCAGGGCCTTGCGCTCGGTGATGTCCTCGATGATCGCCACCACGTGCGGCGGGTCGCCGTCCGGCGTCCCCTCCACCCAGGACGACGTCACCTGCACCGGCACCACGCTGCCGTCGCGGCGGACCAGCCGGGTCTCGTGCCGCATCGTCCGGCGCCGGTGGACCAGCTCGGAGTACGCCTCGGCGGTGGACGGGGCGTCCTCGGTGTGGATGAGGTCGAGGACCGAGCAACCGTAGAGGTCCTCGGTCGTCCGGCCCAGCATGGTGGCGAACGCCGGGTTGGCGTCGACCACCAGTCCGGACGGGGTGGCCAGGAGGATGCCCATGGGCGCGTTGGCGAACGCGCTCCGGCGATCCGCCGGGGGCAACGTGCCCATCACGTTCGTCACATGGCACCTCCGTGGCGGACATCCTGCGGCAACGAGGGCACTTTCCTGCGCGTTCTCGACATGGAGGTTCCCCGAGTCGTTCCACGTGGAACCTGACGAGGAGGATGACGATCACGACCGGACGAGGAGGTCCTGCGTGAACGAGTTCGACCTGGTGCTCCCCGCCGCCGTCGACATCCGCGAGGTGGGGATGCGCGACGGCCTCCAGCTCGAGGCGCCGGTGCCCCTGGAGGCCAAGCTGGCGATGCTCGAGGCGCTGGTGGCCACGGGCGTCCGCCGGATCGAGGCGACGTCCTTCGTCTCCCCCAAGGCCGTCCCCGCGCTCGCCGACGCCGACCAGGTGGCCGCCGAGCTGTCCCGCTGGGGCGGCGTGCACTGGTCGGCCCTGGTCGCCAACCCGCGCGGCGCCACCCGCGCCGTCGACGCCGGCGTGGCCGACCTCGAGTACGTCGTGTCGGCCTCCGACGGGCACAGCCGCGCCAACGCCGGGCGCTCCACCGCCGAGGCCGTCGGCGCGGTCGCCGAGATCGCCGCCCTCGCCCACGGCGCGGGCGGCTCGCTGGAGGTGGTCATCGCCACCGCCTGGGACTGCCCGTTCGACGGTCGCACCCCGATCCCCCGCACCGTCGACGTCGCCCGCGCCGCGGTCACCGCCGGCGCCGACGCGCTGTGCCTGGGCGACACGATCGGGACGACGACGCCGCTGCGGGTGGTCCAGCTGCTCGACGCCGTCCGCCGCGCCTGCCCCGGCGTCCCCGTCGGCGTGCACTTCCACGACACCCGCGGCACCGGTCAGGCCAACGCGCTGGCCGCGGTCCAGGCCGGCGTGACCCAGCTGGACTCCTCCGTGGGCGGCCTGGGCGGCTGCCCCTTCGCCCCCGGGGCCAGCGGCAACATCGCCACCGAGGAGCTGGTCTACCTGCTCGAGGAGTCCGGCGTGCGCACCGGCCTGGACCTCGACGCCGTGCTGGCCGCCGCCCGGGTGACCGAGGAGGCGGTGGGCCACGAGCTGCCGAGCTCCCTGTACCGGGCCGGGGGCCGGTCGGTCCCCCGGCCGCAGCCGGTCGGCTGACCGGGGCGCCGCCGTGGTTGGCTGCAGGGCATGAGCGACGCGGAACCGGTGTCGACGGGCGGGGTGGAGGTCGTGGACCCGCGGCTCATGCGCGACGTGCTCGGGCACTTCGCCTCCGGGGTCACCGTGGTCACCGCGATCGCCGACGACGGGCCGATCGGGTTCACCTGCCAGTCGTTCAGCTCGCTGTCGCTGGACCCGCCGCTGGTGGTGTTCGCGCCGGCGCGCACCTCCAGCACCTGGCCGCGACTCCGGGACATCGGCCGGTTCTGCGTCAACGTCCTCGCCGAGGACCAGACGGAGGTCTCCGGCGCGTTCGCCCGGTCCGGCACGGACAAGTTCGCCGGCGTGCACTGGCGGGCCAGCCGGCGCGGGCAGCCGGTGCTCGACGACGTCGTCGCCTGGATCGACTGCGAGTTGTGGGCCGAGTACGACGGCGGCGACCACACCCTGGTGGCCGCGCGGGTGCTCGATCTCGGCGCCGACGGGCAGCGCCGGCCGCTGCTGTTCCACCGGGGCACCTACGGCCTGCGGGAGGCGTCGGAGGGCTGATCCCCCGCCGGGGGCCCCGTCCGGTTGCCAGGTGTGGGCGCGGCCGCTCCGGGAAACCCATCCACGCAGGACGTGGTGCGCCACGGAGGGAGACGATCGCCATGGGACTGCTCGACCGGCTCTTCGGCCGCCGCCGCTCCGGCTACGACGACGGGCACGCGCGCACGTACGGCGACTACGAGGCCCCTCCCCCGCCACCCCAGCCCGCGCGTTCGGAGGACCAGCAGGCGGTCGAGCGCTACCGGTACCTGCTGCGCACCGCGCCGCCCGACCAGATCGAGGCGGCGCACGCCGAGGCGTTCAGCAAGCTCACCCCGCAGCAGCGCCAGGAGGTGCTGGTGCAGCTGGCCGCCGCGGTGCCCTCGGGCGAGCGGCCGCGGTCGGACGACCCGCGCAGCCTGGCCCGGGCCGCCACCCGGGCCGAGGTGCGCCAGCCGGGCACGCTCGAGCGCGCGTTCGGCGGCGGGTACGGCGGCGGGTACGGCCGGGGCGGGTACGGCGGCGGCTTCGGCGGCGGGTACGGGCCGAGCTTCGGCAGCATGATGGGCGCCAGCCTGCTGGGCACCGTCGGCGGCCTCGTGGTCGGGACGGCGGTGGCCGACGCCCTGTTCGACACCGGCATCGGCGACGGCGGGCTCTTCGGCGGAGGGGACGAGGAGGCCTACGCCGAGGGCTACCAGGACGGCGCCGGGGCCGACGGCGACCACGGCGGGGACCCCGGGGGCGACTTCGCCGGCGGCGCCGACAGCGGCTGGGGCGACTCCGGCGGGGACGTCGGCGGCGACTTCGGTGGCGACTTCGGCGGCGGCGAGTTCTGACCCCGCCGGACGCTACCGAGGCAGTGCGCGGGCCCGGCGGAGCCAGAGCAGGCCGACCACCGGCAGCACCAGCGGGATGAACAGGTAGCCGCGCCCGTAGGCCGACCACACCGTCTCGTCGGGGAAGGCCGCCGCGTCCAGCAGCGACAGCGTGCCCACCACGAGCACGCCGGCGAGCTCGATCGAGATGGCGACCAGCGCCGTCCGCCGTCCGCCGCGGGCCAGCGCGACGGTCGCGACGAGGTAGACCACCGCGGCCAGCGCGGACAGCAGGTAGGCGACCGGGGCCTCGTCGAAGCGGGTGGACAGCTGCACCGCCGCCCGTGCACCCGCGGCCAGGGCGAAGACGCCGTAGACGGCGACCAGCACCCGACCGGGCCCGCCCGCGGTGGCGCCGCCGGCCGCCCGCTCGCCCTGCACCGGCTCAGCCACCCGTCGCCTCCCACAGCTGCAGCAACCGCCAGATCATGACCCCCACCGCGCCGGCCGCCACGGCCAGTACCGTGCCGGCCCAGCGGGTCGGTTCCGACCGCGCCCACAGTGCCCCGGCGACCGGCAGCAGCACGATGCCACCCAGGTAGCCGAGGAAGGTCGGGGTGTCGGCCGGCTGCTCCCCGCGCACCAGGAGGACGACGGCGAGCACGGCCTGCACCAGCAGCAACGCCTCCAGCAGCGCCGTCCCCCACAGGTGCAGCAGGCCGATCCGCCGCCGGGCCAGCGTCGAGGCGAGGCCGGCGAGGGCCACCAGCGCCGCGACCACGGTCACGGCGACCACCAGCGCGGAACTCACCAGGGGGACCCCGGGGCAGCGAGCACTGGCACGGGTGCCATCCTCCCGCGTAGGGGGAACGTCCCGGGCACCGCCCTCGGCCGGGACGGACACCACGGGGCGCGTCCAACACCGGGCGCGCCGAAAGGACCTCGATGACCGTCCGCGAGCTCGTCGTCGACCTCTTCGCCGAGCACCTCGACGCCGTGACCGACCAGCCGGTACGGCTGCGGTCGCTGGTGACCCTGCTGGAGACCCTCGGAGTGGCCGAGCCGACCACGCGGATGGCGACCGCGGCGCTGCGGCGGGTGGGCTGGCTGAGCGCCTTCCGCCGGGGCCGGGAGACGCTCTACACCCCCACCGAGGAGCTCCGTTCCGCCGTCCGGGTGCGGTGGGCCCGCCTCGACGAGCGGCTGGCGCCGTGGGACGGCCGGTGGCGCATGGTCATCTACACCGTCCCGGAGACCGACCGGGCGGTGCGGGAGCGGGTGCGCCGGACGCTGACCCGGCACGGCTTCGGGCCGCTGGCCCCGGCGACGTGGCTCTCGCCGCACCGGGTCGCGCTCGACGGCGTCCGCACCGAGCTGGCCGGCGAGCAGATCAGCCGGCTGGACCTGCTCACCGCGCAGCTGACCCCCGAGACCGGCGGGTCGGACGCCGCCCTCGCCGCCCGGTGCTGGGACCTGCACGGGGTGGCCGCGGCCTACCGCCAGGAGATCGAGCGGATGAGGGCCGTCCTCGCCGGCCCCGAGCCGGACGGCGCCGCGGCGCTGGTGACCCACCTGCGGGCGCTGGCCCGGGTGCGGCGGGTGTCCAACGGCGACCCGATCCTGCCCGACGCGCTGCGCCCGCCGGGCTGGCCGGGCGTCGAGCTCCGGGACGCCTGGATGGAGTTCTGCGCGGTCCTGGCCGGCCCGGCGCGCCGCTACGTGGCCGACGTCCTGGCGCGGCCGGTGCAGCGCACGACGGCGGACCTGCCCGGTTGACAGGGGCGCCCGGCTGCGGGAGCGACGGCCGGCCGGTCGCGCTGCACCACGGCTGAGGCGCGGTGGCCCCTGGTCAGCGCAGGGGCAGAACTGGCCACTTCTGCCCGCAGGGGTCCCACGATCGCCCGCCCCGTTCCACGTGGAACGGGGCGTGTGTCCGGCGTGTGACGTTCCGCCGACCGCCTGGCGGGTCCCCGTGCCGAGGGGGTTGGATCGAACTCATGTGCGGCCTCTCCGGCGAGATCAGGTTCGACGGCTCCCTGGCCGACACCACTGCCGTGGCGCGGATGGTGGAGGCCCTGGTCCCCCGTGGCCCGGACGGCCAGGGGACGTGGAGCAACGGCCGGGTGGCCTTCGGGCACCGCCGGCTGTCGGTGATCGACCTGTCCAGCTGCGGCTCCCAGCCGATGGTCGACAACGAGCTGGGCCTCACCGCGGTCTTCAACGGCTGCATCTACGACTACCAGGAGCTGCGCGCCGAGCTCGAGGGGCACGGCTACCGGTTCTTCTCGCACAGCGACACCGAGGTGATCCTCAAGGGCTACCACCACTGGGGCGCCGACGTCGTCTCGCACCTGCACGGCATGTTCGCCTTCGTCATCCACGAGCGCGACACCGGCCGGATCGTGATGGCCCGGGACCGGCTGGGCATCAAGCCGCTCTACCTGAGCGAGACGCCGGGACGGCTGCGGTTCGCCTCGACGCTGCCCGCGCTGCTCCGGGCCGGCGACGTCGACACCTCCATCGACCCGGTGGCGCTGCACCACTACCTCACCTGGCACGCCGTCGTCCCGGCGCCGCGGACGATCCTCAGCGGCGTCCGCAAGCTGCCGCCGGCCACCCTGCGGGTGGTGGAGGCCGACGGGACCAGCCGCGAGCACCGCTACTGGAACGCCACCTACGAGCGCCGTCCCGAGCACGCGTCCTGGTCCGCGCGGGACTGGGAGGACGCGATCGAGGAGGCGCTGCGGGTCGCCGTCCGCCGGCGGCTGGTCGCCGACATCCCGGTCGGCGTGCTGCTCTCCGGCGGGCTGGACTCCAGCCTGATCGTCGGCCTGCTCGCCGAGGAGGGCCAGACCGGGCTGGCCACCTACTCGATCGGCTTCGAGGCCGTCGGGGGGCGCGAGGGTGACGAGTTCCAGTACTCCGACGTCATCGCCGAGCGGTTCGCCACCGACCACCACCGCATCCGGGTGGCCTCCGACGAGCTGGCGGCCGCCCTGGGACACGCGATCGGCGCGATGGCCGAGCCGATGGTCAGCCACGACGTCGTCGCCTTCGACCTGCTGTCGGAGCGGGTGTCGCAGACGATCCGGGTGGTCCAGTCGGGGCAGGGCGCCGACGAGGTCTTCGCCGGCTACCACTGGTACCCGCCGCTGGCCGAGGTGGGCCGCGAGGAGGCCGTCGAGCGCTACGCCGCCGCCTTCTTCGACCGGGACGCCGCCGACATGGCGAGGCTGGTCGCCGACCGGTACGCGGTGGACGGCGACCCGAGCCTGGAGTTCGTCCGGCAGCACATGTCCATGGCGGGCGCGCAGACCGCGGTGGACGCGGCGCTCCGCCTCGACAGTGAGGTCATGCTGGTCGACGACCCGGTGAAGCGGGTGGACAACATGTCCATGGCGTGGGGCCTGGAGGCCCGCGTCCCGTTCCTCGACCACGACCTCGTCGAGCTGGCCGCGATGTGTCCCCCGGAGCTCAAGCTGGCCGACGGCGGCAAGGGCGTGCTCAAGGCGATCGGCCGGCGGATCATCCCGCCGGAGGTCATCGACCGGCCCAAGGGCTACTTCCCGGTGCCGGCGATCACCCACCTCGAGGGCAAGGTCCTCGACCTGGTGCGCGACGCCCTGTCCAACGAGGCCGCCCGGGAGCGGGGGCTGTTCCGCCCCGAGTACGTCGACGGCCTGCTCGCCGACCCGAACGGCGAGCTCACCCCGCTGCGCGGCAACAAGCTCTGGCAGCTCGGCCTGCTCGAGCTCTGGCTGCAGACGCACGGGGTGTGAGCGGGCTGTGATGTCCCGGCTCGCCGGGCACCGTCGCCGGACGGCGGTCGCCGCCACGCCGTCGTTCACCAGCCGCTCGTGGCAGCAGCCCTCGGAGCACCAGCTCCGGGGCATGGCGACCGACGTCGTCCTCGACCTCGGCTGGGGCCGGCTCGTCTTCGGCCAGACGTTCGCCGACCTGCGCGGGATCGTCGACGCGCTGCGCGCTGAGGAGGGCGGCCGCCGGGACATCTGCATCTACCCGCGGGACCCGCACGTGCTGGTCGGGTTGG
Organism: Geodermatophilus sp. CPCC 205761; assembly: GCF_051383655.1. Classification (NCBI taxonomy): domain Bacteria; kingdom Bacillati; phylum Actinomycetota; class Actinomycetes; order Geodermatophilales; family Geodermatophilaceae; genus Geodermatophilus; species Geodermatophilus sp. CPCC 205761. The sequence continues at coordinate 7,496 of NZ_JALPKQ010000049.1, read as the reverse complement.
CGCCGGACGAGCTGTTCATCGACCCCAGCTACACCTACCGGCTGGACCTGCACCGCTACCGGCCGCGGCCCGAGCCGATCCGCGGTGTCTTCGTGCGCACGGTGACCTCGCTGGCCGAGATGAGGGCGATCAACGAGATCTACGCCCGCAACGGCATGGTCACCGGCGACCCGGCCACCATGTGGGCCAACCACCGGACCCGCACCTTCACCTACCTGGTCGCCGAGGACCGGCGCACCGGGCGGATCGTCGGCACGGTCACCGGCGTCGACCACGTGCTCGCCTTCGACGACCTCGAGGGCGGCACCAGCCTGTGGTGCCTCGCCGTGCACGCCCAGGACGCCCCGCCCGGTACCGGCGAGGCGCTGGTCCGGGTGCTGGCCGAGCGCTACGTCGGCCGGGGCCGGTCGTACCTGGACCTCTCGGTCATGCACGACAACAGCGGCGCGATCGCGCTCTACCGCAAGCTCGGGTTCCAGCGGACGCCCGCGGTGTGCGTCAAGCGGAAGAACCCGATCAACAGCCCGCTGTTCGCCGCCCGCCCGCCCGGCCTGGACGAGCTCAACCCCTACGCGCGGCTCATCGCCGACGAGGCGCTGCGACGCGGGGTGCGCGTCGAGGTGACCGACGCCGAGTGGGGCGAGATGCGGCTGTCCCTCGGCGGCCGGACGGTGCTCACCCGCGAGTCGCTGTCGGAGTTCACCAGCGCGGTGGCGATGAGCCGCTGCGACGACAAGCGGGTCACCCGCCGGATCATGGAGCGGGCCGGCGTCCGGGTGCCCCGGGGGGCGGTGGCGGCGGAGGACGACCTCGACGACGCGCTGGCGCTGATGGCCGAGTGCGGCGAGGTGGTGGTGAAGCCCGCGCGGGGTGAGCAGGGCCGCGGCATCACGGTCGGTGTGACGTCGCCGGAGGCGCTGGAGCGGGCGGTCGGTGCGGCCCTGCAGTTCTGCCCCGACGTGCTGGTCGAGCAGCTGGTTGCCGGCGACGACCTGCGGGTGGTGGTGATCGACCACCAGGTGGTGGCCGCCGCGGTGCGCCGTCCGGCCGAGGTGGTCGGCGACGGCCGCAGCCCGGTCACCGACCTGGTGCGGTCCACCAGCCGCCGCCGGGAACGGGCCACCGGCGGGGAGTCGCGGATCCCGCTGGACGACACGACCGCCGAGGTGGTGGCCGAGTCCGGCTACGCGATGGACGACGTCCCCCCCAGCGGGGCGCGGATCCGTGTGCGGCGGACGGCGAACCTGCACACCGGCGGCACCATCGAGGACGTCACCGACCGGCTGCACCCGGACATCGCGCAGGCCGCCGTCCGGGCCAGCCGCGCCATCGGCATCCCGGTGACCGGCCTGGACTTCCTGGTGCCGGACGTCGAGGGCCCGGAGCACGTGTTCATCGAGGCCAACGAGCGGCCTGGGCTCGCCAACCACGAGCCGCAGCCGACCGCGGAGCGCTTCGTCGACCTGCTCTTCCCCGAGACCCGCCGCCGCTGAGCCTCCCCGCGGTATAGGAAGCTCTACCCACGTCCTCGAGCTCGTGACGTGGGGATAGCTTCCTATGCCTCGGGAGGACCGGGTGGCGTACCTGCTGGCCGCGGTGGGCGGCGTCCTCGGGGCGCTGGCCCGCTGGGGCGTGGCGACGGCGCTGCCCTCCTCCCCCGGCGGCTGGCCGTGGGCGACGCTGCTGGTCAACCTCACCGGCTGCCTGCTGCTGGGTGCGCTGCTCGCCGTCGTCACCGCCCGATCCCCCGAGCCGGCGTGGGTGCGGCCGCTGCTGGCCGTCGGCGTCCTCGGTGGCTACACCACCTACTCCGCCTTCGCCGTCGAGGTGGTCGAGCTCGCCGACGCCGGGGCGGCGGTGCGGGCCGCCGGCTACGTGCTCGCCTCGGTCGTCGGCGGCGTCCTCGCGGTCGTGGCGGGCGCGCGGGCGGTCCGAGCGGTGTCCGCCCGGTGACGCCGCTGCTGGTGGCCGCGGGTGCGCTGGCCGGCGCCCCGCTGCGGCTGCTGGTGACCCGTCTGGTCGCCCGCGGCGGCCGGGACCCCGCGCCGGGCACCCTGGTGGTCAACGTGGTCGGCAGCGCGGTGCTGGGCGTCGTCCTGGGGACGGCGGCCGCGCCCGGCTGGGTGGTCACCCTGGTCGGCACCGGCTTCTGCGGGACGCTGACGACCTTCTCCACGTTCGGCGCCGACGTCGTCCGGCTGGCCGAGTCCGGCGGTTCCGGCGGAAACCGCCGGTCGGGCGGCGGTCCCCGCGGGGACCGACGGCTCGGGCGGGCGCTGGTCTACACCGCCGCGAGCGTGGTGCTCGGGCTCGGCGCGGCCGCGGTGGCCTACCGGGTGGCCGCCGGATGAGGGTTCGGAACGCGGTCGGCGGCGGTGCTCAGTAGGGTCGGGGACGGTATGGCTGGGACATCGGCAGGACACGAGCGAGCGGACAGCCCCGTCGTCGTGGTGGCCAACCGGCTACCCGTCGACCAGGTGACCGACCCCGACGGCTCGACGCGCTGGCAGCGCAGCCCAGGAGGCCTGGTGACGGCGCTGGAGCCGTTCGTGGCCGGGCAGGGCGGCGCGTGGGTGGGCTGGTCGGGATCGGCCGGTGAGGCCCCCGAGCCGTTCGAGTCCGGCGGGATGTCGCTGATCCCGGTGGAGCTCTCCGAGGAGGAGGTCGACCGCTACTACGAGGGCATGTCGAACGCCTCGCTGTGGCCGCTGTACCACGACGTCGTCGAGAAGCCCGAGTACCACCGGACGTGGTGGGACACCTACGTCCAGGTCAACAAGCGCTTCGCCGACCGCGCGGCGGAGGTGGCGGCGCGCGACGCGATCGTCTGGGTGCACGACTACCAGCTGCAGCTGGTGCCGGCGATGCTCCGCCAGCGGCGGCCCGACCTCACCATCGGCTTCTTCCTCCACATCCCGTTCCCGCCCTACGAGCTGTTCACCCAGCTGCCGTGGCGCTCGGCGATCGTCGAGGGCCTGCTCGGCGCCGACCTGGTCGGCTTCCAGCGGCCCAGCGCCGCCACCAACTTCGTGCAGCTGGCCCGGCGGCTGCACGAGCTGCCCACCCGCGGCCCGACCATCGAGTACGACGGCCGGACGGTGACGGCGCGCGCGTTCCCGATCTCGATCGACGTGCAGGCCTTCGACGAGCTGGCCGGCTCCCCCGAGGTGCTCGCGCGGGCCAAGGAGGTCCGCGCCGAGCTGGGCAGCCCCGACAAGATCATCCTCGGCGTCGACCGGCTGGACTACACCAAGGGCATCGCCGTCCGGCTCTCGGCGTTCCAGGAGCTGCTCGAGGACGGCATCCTGGCGGCGCCCGACACCGTGATGGTGCAGGTGGCGACGCCGAGCCGGGAGCGGGTCGAGCACTACGTGCACATGCGCGAGACGATCGAGCAGCAGGTCGGCCACATCAACGGCATCTTCGGCGCGCTCGGCGGCCCGGCGGTGCACTACATCAACCAGTCGGTGCCGCGCGAGGAGCTCGCCGCCCTGTACCGCGCCGCCGACGTCATGCTCGTGACGCCGTACCGGGACGGCATGAACCTGGTGGCCAAGGAGTACGTGGCCGCCCGCGGCGACCTCGGCGGAGCCCTGGTGCTCTCGGAGTTCGCCGGCGCCGCGGCCGAGCTGCGGCAGGCGTACCTGGTCAACCCGCACGACATCACGGGGCTCAAGAACCAGTTGGTGCGGGCGTTGCGTCAGGAGCCGGACGAAGGCGCCAAGCGGATGCGGGCCATGCGCCGGCACCTCGCCAAGAACGACCTCGACCACTGGGCGACGTCGTTCATCGACGCGCTGCGTGCGCAGCAGTGACCGGGATCCCGGCTGACCTCGCGGCCGCGCTGCCCGGGCTGGCCGCCCGCCGGCCGCTGCTGGTCGCCAGCGACTACGACGGGGTGCTCGCCCCGCTCGTCGGCGAGCCGTCCGCCGCCGTCCTCTCCCCCGGCGCCGCCGAGGCCCTCGGCCGGGTCGCCGCCCGCGACGGCGTCGTGGTGGCACTGGTCAGCGGGCGCGGGGTCGCCGACCTGCAGGCGGTCAGCGGCCTCACCGGCCCGTACCGGTACGTCGGCAGCCACGGGGCCGAGTTCGACGGACCGCTCACCGGCGAGCTCGCCGCCCGCCGGGACGAGCTCGCCGACCGGCTCGCTCCGCTCGTGGCCTCTGTGCCGGGCGCGCTCCTGGAGGTCAAGCCGGCCAGCGTGGCAGTGCACGTCCGGCAGGTGACCGACCGCGCCGCGGCTGCCGGGCTGCTGGAGGAAGCGCACCGGGCGGCAGATCCGTCACTGACGTTGAAGCCGGGCAAGGAGGTGCTCGAGCTCGCGGTGACCGACGCCGACAAGGGCAGCGCGCTCCGCCGGCTGCGCGACGAGCTCGGCGCCGCCGCGGCCATCTACCTCGGCGACGACCTCACCGACGAGGACGCCTTCCGCGCGCTCCCCCACGACGACGTCACGGTCAAGGTCGGCGAGGGCGAGACGGCGGCCCGCTTCCGCCTCGCCGACACCGCCGCCGTCGTTCCCTTCCTCGACGAGCTGGCCCGCGCGCTCGCCTGACCCCCCTCCCCCGCCATCTCCTCCGGAATGGCGCGGGCCACGGGGCGTCGCATTGTCGGCGAAGTCGACATGACGCCGGTCCACCATTCGGTCAGCGCATTCTGGGGAACAATTCCGTAACCGTGTGTCGTGGGAACCGCACCACGCTTGGAATGGGTCCAACGATCGACCCGTTCGTCCTCCCCGGAAAATGCAGGAGACCTCCCGTGCCCAGCTCCCCCGCCACCGCTCCCCCGCCCCGCGGCTCGTCCTGGTTCGCCGACCGGCCCCTGGGGGTCAAGTTCGGCATCCTCGTCGGCGTCGTCGTCATGGCCTTCACGGGCCTGCTCGGGGCGGTGCTCATCGGCAACGCCACCGTCCGCCAGCTCAACGCCGAGATGGCCGCCCTCCAGCACGCCCAAGCCCTCGTCCTGCAGGTGGACACCCGAGCCAGCGAGCTCAAGGTCGACGGCTTCAAGTCGCTGGTTCGCGAGACGCCCGCCGAGCAGCTGACCGAGCTGGCCGACGACGTCGCCACGCCGGTGGCCCTGCTGGCGGAGCTCGACACGATCGAGCTGACCGGCGATGCCGCCTCGGCCGTCGCGGACCTGCAGGCGAGCTTCGACGACTACACCACCGCGATCACCGCGTTCGTCGACACCGCCGTCGCCGACCAGGCGGCGGCCCGGGTGAACTGGGAGCAGATCCAGGCGGCCAACGACCTCACCGACGGGGCGGTGGGAGCGGCCAAGGACTCGCTCGAGGCAGCGACCGACGAGGCCGAGGCCCGGCTGGCCGCGGCGATCGACACGACGCAGACCACCACGATCGTCGTCGCCGGCCTCGGGCTGGCGCTCATCCTCGCGATCAGCTGGCTGACGATGCGGTCGGTCACCCGGCCGGTGCGGCGGGTGCAGGTCGCGCTGGAGGCGCTGGCCACCGGCGACCTGACGGTCGCCAGCGGGGTGCAGTCCCGGGACGAGGTCGGCCGGATGGCCGCCGCCCTGGACGCCGCGCAGGAGGGTCTGCGGGCGGTGCTCACGGAGGTGGCCTCGTCGGCGACCGCGGTCGCGGCGTCGTCGGAGGAGCTGAGCGCCTCGTCGGCGCAGATCTCGGCGTCGGCGGAGGAGACCTCGGCCCAGTCCGGGGTGGTGGCCGGTGCCGCCGAGGAGGTGTCCCGCAGCGTGGAGACCGTCGCGGCGGGCGCGGAGCAGATGGGTGCGTCGATCCGGGAGATCGCCACGAACGCGGCCGAGGCGTCGGAGGTGGCCGCTCGCGCCGTGTCGGCGGCGGAGACGACGACGGCGACCGTGGCGAAGCTGGGGGAGTCCTCGGCCGAGATCGGCAACGTGGTGAAGGTGATCACCTCGATCGCCGAGCAGACCAACCTGCTGGCGCTGAACGCCACGATCGAGGCCGCCCGGGCCGGGGAGGCCGGCAAGGGCTTCGCGGTAGTGGCCAACGAGGTGAAGGAGCTGGCGCAGGAGACGGCGAAGGCGACCGAGGACATCGCCCGCCGGGTGCAGGCCATCCAGGGCGACACCACCGCCGCCGTGGCGGCCATCGACGAGATCAGCACGATCGTGGCGCAGATCAGCGACCGGCAGACCACCATCGCCTCCGCGGTGGAGGAGCAGACCGCGACCACCAACGAGATGTCCCGGTCGGTGCAGGAGGCGGCGAGCGGGTCCGGGCAGATCGCGGAGAACATCACCGGGGTGTCCGAGGCCGCCGGGGCCACCACCCAGGCGCTGACCCAGACCCGCACCGCGGTCGACGAGCTGTCCCGGATGGCCGCCGACCTGCGCACCAGCGTCGGCCGCTTCACCTACTGACGCCCACGGGCGGCGCGGGGCCGGACGGTCCCGCGCCGCCGTCGGAGGCCATTCTCCGCAAGTCGACAAAGAAACGGCAGGGAGGAGGTCGCCGACCTTTCTCGACCGCATGCCGCGACACGCCCACACCATTCGCGGTGGAGCCGTCCGGAATCGCACACGATGCCCGGGCACCACACGAGGAACACCATTCCGGTGACCTCGTGGCGGTGCCCCACTGTCATCCCGCGCATTCCAGGAGCACCCCATGAGAAGTTCTGCCGCGGTACACACTGCCCGCAGCGGCGGTTGGTTCGCCGATCGGCCGGTCGGCGTGAAGATCGGTGCGGCGCTCGCCGTGCTGGCCACGGTCGCCGTCGCCATGGCGGTGCTCGCCGTCAGCCGCATCTCCTCGCTCGAGGCGGCCGCCATGCGGATCAACGACAACGTCGTCACCCTCGCCGACCTGTCGAACATCCAGCGCTCGTGGCAGGGCGACCGGTCGCGCTACAACACCTACCCCCTCGCCGACCCGGCGACCCGGGCTGCCCTGCTGGCCGACCTGGCCGAGCGGCGCGAGACGGTCGACGGCCAGCTGGACGCCTACGCCGAGGTCACGGTCAACCGCGAGGCGTTCGAGGTCTTCCGGGGCCATGTGGAGGACTACTACGCCGTCGCCGAGGACCAGCTCGTCCCGGCCGCGAACGCCGGCGACCTCGCCACGGCCACGGCGCTCATCACCGGTCCGCTGCAGAACTCTTCCGACCTGCTCATGGACGAGTACAACGCCATGCAGGAGCGGCGGGTCGCGGCCGGGCAGAGCGACACAGACGACGCCGCGGCGATCGCCTCCTCGGCCACGCGCACGCTCTGGGCGGCCCTGGCCGCCGGCATCGCCCTCGCCGGCGGACTCACCCTGTTCGTCGTCGGCCGGATCGTCAGCACGGTCCGGTCCGTGCAGGCCTCGGTCGACGCGCTGGCCGCCGGTGACCTGACGGTGACGCCCGATGTGCGCGGCCGGGACGAGCTCGGCCGCATGGCTGCTGCGCTGGGCACGGCGCAGCAGAACCTGCGGGACGTGCTCTCGGCGGTGGCCGGGTCGGCGGATGCGGTGGCGGCGTCGTCGGAGGAGCTGAGTGCCTCGTCGG
>NZ_JALPKQ010000048.1:0-37471 GCF_051383655.1 Geodermatophilus sp. CPCC 205761 | reverse complement strand
CGGACTCAGGCTGTGAACGATGTCCCGAGACAGGTGTGCACGATGTCCTGAACTCAGACACCCTCGTCTCCACGTCGTCTTCCACGGTCCGACCCGCGGACTCGTCCGCGGGAGGCCGCCCTCAGCGCCTCCATCCGTCTGGCCACCACGTCCCGGTCGCCGTCGGGACGATGAGTCTCCGCCTCGCGGCCGGTCATCCCTGTCGAGCCCATCGACCCACGCGGCTCGACGGGCGAGCAGAGCGCGATGCGCGCGCCGACGGAAGGAACCCCCATGTCCAGCCTGATGGTGGACTTCATCATCTCCCTCGACGGATACGGGGCAGCGGAGGGCTGGCCCGGCTTCTGGGGCATGGAGGGGCCCGAGTACCTCGCCTTCCTCGAGGAGGAGGCCGACCACGAGTACGTCGCCCTCATGGGTGCGACGACGTACCGGCTGATGTCCGGGTTCGCCGCCGAGATGCCCGACGACCCCGGGATGGCCGCACTGACCGCGACGCCCAAGGTGGTGTTCTCCTCGACCCTGGAGACACCGCTGTCGTGGGGCAGCACCGAGCTGATCGACGGGGACGCCGTCGAGGTCGTGCAGGACATGAAGCGGCGCGACTCCCGGCCGCTGCGCACCCTCGGCAGTCTCAGCCTCTGCCGGTCGCTGCTCGGAGCGGGCGTGGTGGACCGCTTCCGCGTGGTCGTCTTCCCGGTCATCACCGGCGCCACCGGGAGGGACCGCATCTTCGACGGGTATCCCGACATCGCCCTCCAGCTGGTCGACAACCGCACGTTCGACGGTCGGCTCCAGTTGCTCGAGTACGTGCCCACGGTGCTCGACGGACCGCCCGGCGCCGGCGACCACACCTAGTCGTCCCGGGCGCCCGCGGGTGCGCGGGCCGGTCAGTGGTCCGGCGCGCTCCGATCCGGTCCGCCGTGGCCCACCGGCCGGCCGAAGCGCACGGCGTCCAGGACGACCGGCGGCGCGGCGGCGGCCAGCTCGGCGTCCGGACCGGCGCCCAGCGCCCCGTTCACCGCGGAGAAGGCCAGCCGCAGCCCGACATAGGCGGTGATCGCCACGATCCGGGCGTCGTCGTAGCCGGCGCTCCGCAGCTCGGCGACGTCCGCCGCCGTCGTGCCGCTCGGGTCCAGCGCGACCCGCCGCGCCCAGCGCGCCAGTGCCCGCTCCGGGGCGTCGAGGCCGGAGTCGTTCCCGCGGACGACGCCCGCGGCGACGGCGTCCCCCGCCTGCTCGGACAGCCGGCGGCCCCAGGCGAGGGCGCAGTAGGAGTCGCCGCGGGCGGCGGCGCAGGCGACGACCAGCACGCCGCGGTCACGCACCGACAGGCCCGCCGCGGCGGCCGACGCCCGCAGCAGGTCGTCGACGTGGTCGCGCAGCCCCGGCTGGTGGGCCCAGATCCGCGTCGAGTTCATGACGAAGCCGTCGCCCGCGAGGTCGTCGGCGTAGAGCCGCTCCGTCTCCGGCGAGGTGGGGGGAGGGCCCACGAAGGCGGGCTCGTGGTCCGGCGTCACGGCGTCCCTGTCGTGCGGCGACGGCGGAACGCTAGTGGCGCCGCCGTCCGCGGTCCACGGGCAGGGACCTCGGTCCCTGGACCGCCGTGCACCGCCGGGCCACTGTCGGCGCCGCCGGCCCGCCGGCGGGGTGGGCCGCGGTCTGCTGAGGAGGGGCCATGGCACGGAAGACCATGGACTGCCGGACGATGCCCAGCGAGAAGAACTGCACCGTCCAGATCTCCGGCGAGGAGGACGAGGTCCTCGAGATCGCGGTCGCGCACGCGATCAGCGCGCACGGCCACACCGACGGTCCCGAGCTCCGCGAGGGGGTGAAGGCGGGGCTGCGCGACGAGGAGGCGCTGCAGGCCGAGAAGGGCTCGTTCCTCCAGCTCATCGAGTTCCACGCCCGGGACCTCGACGGGTTCCGCACGATCGCCGAGGAGTGGCGCGACCGGATGGGGCGGGAGGCCACCGCCCGGTGGGGGGTGATCGCAGCCGACCGCGACCGCCCGGACACCTACGTCGAGATCGTCTCCTTCCCGGACCACGCCTCGGCGATGCGCAACTCCGAACACCCGGTGACCAGCGACTTCGCCAAGCGGATGCAGGAGGTCACCGAGGGCGAGGCGTCGTTCCGCAACCTCGACGTCGCCGAGGTGCTGCGGATGTGAGCGGCACCCGTGGCCGCTCCCCGTGCCTCACGGGGAGCGGACCAGTGGGAGAGTGGGCGTCGTGACCGAATCGACGCCAGCACGCCGCGCCGTGCTCCACACCAACCACGGCGACATCACCGTGGACCTGTTCCCCGACCACGCCCCGAAGACGGTCGCCAACTTCGCCGACCTCGCCGAGGGCCGCCGGGAGTGGACCCACCCGCAGACCCGCGAGAAGACGACCGACCGCCTCTACGACGGCACGGTCTTCCACCGGATCATCGACGGCTTCATGATCCAGGGCGGCGACCCCCTGGGTCAGGGCATCGGCGGTCCCGGCTACCAGTTCGGCGACGAGATCCACCCCGAGCTCGCCTTCACCAAGCCCTACCTGCTCGCCATGGCCAACGCCGGCCCCGGCACCAACGGGTCGCAGTTCTTCATCACGGTCGCCGCGACCACGTGGCTGACCGGCAAGCACACGATCTTCGGAGAGGTGGCCGACCAGGCCAGCCGCGACGTCGTCGACCGCCTCGCGAAGGTGCCGACCGCGCGCGGGGACCGGCCGGTGGAGGACGTCGTCCTGGAGTCGGTCGAGGTGCAGCGCAGCTGACCACCGCACCCGACGACGGGGGCGCCGCGCCCGGCAGACCGCAGCCGGCGCCCCCGACCACCACCTGTTACCGGCACCCCGACCGGCCCACCCGCATCTCGTGCACGCGGTGCGGGCGGCCGATCTGCCCGGAGTGCATGACCCCGGCGTCGGTCGGTTTCCAGTGCCCGGAGTGCATCCGCGATGGCCGGGCCACGGTGCGCCAGCCGCGGTCGACGCCCGGGCTGCGCCGCGCCGGTCGCCGCTTCGGCGCGGTGACGATCGGCCTGATCGGCGTGAACGTGGCGATGTTCGTGGCCACCGCCGTGTCGGCCGGCATCGCCGGTGCCAACCCGCTGGACAACCAGTTCTCGCCGCTGTTCGCCCAGCTGGCCCAGATCCCGATCCTCGTCGAGCTGGGCGAGGACTGGCGGCTGCTCACCGCCGCGTTCCTCCACATCGGCCTGGTGCACCTGGTGCTCAACATGCTCGCCCTGCTGCTCTTCGGCTCCGAGCTGGAGCGGCAGCTGGGCCACTGGCGCTACCTCGCCGTCTACCTGGTCTCGCTCCTCGGCGGTGCCGTGGCGCTGCAGCTGTTCGGTGAGCCGGGACGCGCGGTCGCGGGCGCCTCGGCGGCCATCTACGGCCTGCTGGGCGGGCTGGCCGTGCTGATGCTGAGCCGGCGGGAGGACCTGCGCGGGTTGCTGACCCTGCTGGCCATCAACGTGGTCATCAGCTTCCTGCCCGGCGTCTCGCTGCTCGGCCACCTCGGCGGCCTGGTCGCCGGCTTCGTGGCCACCGGCCTGATCGTGCTGGCCCGGCGGCGCACTGAGCTGCAGGTGCTGGCGCTGATGCTGCTCGTCGCCGGGCTCGTGGTCGTCGCGCTGACCGTGTCGACGGTCGTCGTCCTCGGCTAGTCGGAGGACCCCGGCGGGGACGTCGTCCAGGCCAGCAGCGCCCGGGCTACGTCCGCCGGGTCCGTGCCGAGGTCCCGGCGGCCGAGCAGCACCAGCACGCCGGCGTCGTCCGGCCCGGAGGCGGTGTCCAGCTCCAGCAGCACCGACCGCAGGCCCCAGCGCCGGCTGTCCCGCACCCGCACGCGCAGCAGCGGCCAGGGCAGCGTCCGCGTGCCGGTGAGCGTCCGGACGGCGACGCCGTCGGGCCCGGCCGCCAGGCGGGGCCGCAGCAGGCGGTCGCGGACGGCGAGGGCCATCGCCAGCAGGCCCGCCGCGCCCAGCAGCACGCGGCCGGCCGGGTCGAGGGCCCCGGCCGCGACCGCCAGCGCGACGCCCACGGCGGCGAGCACCGCCGTCTCCCCGGTCCGGGTCGACCACTCCACGCACACCAGCCTCCCAGCCCGGCGCGTCGGCGCGGATGCGTGGACGTCCTACCATCGGGGTCGGGACAGGCGTGACGCCGCCCACGTCGACGAGGAGTGGTCATGCGAGATGCCGTCATCTGCGCCGCGGTGCGCACCCCGGTGGGCAAGCGTGGTGGGGGGCTGTCCGGCGTGCACGCCGTCGACCTCTCCGCCGCCGTGCTCGAGGCGCTGGTCGAGCGCGCCGGCATCGACCCGGCCCGCGTGGACGACGTCTTCTGGGGCTGCGTGAGCCAGATCGGCGAGCAGACCTACAACGTCGCGCGCAACGCCGCCCTGGCCGCCGGCTGGCCGGAGACGGTGCCGGGGACGACGATCGACCGCCAGTGCGGCTCCTCGCAGCAGGCGGTCGCGTTCGCCGCGGCGACGGTGATCAGCGGGCAGGCCGACGTCGTCGTCGCCGGTGGCGTGGAGTCGATGAGCCGGGTGCCGATGGGCTCCTCGGTGGGGGACGGCTCGGCCGGCCGCCCGCTGGGGCCGCGGTTCATGGAGCGCTACGGCGTCGCTCCGAACCAGGGGGTGGGTGCGGAGATGATGGCCGAGCGGTGGGGCTTCTCCCGCACCCAGCTCGACGAGTACTCCCTGGCCTCGCACGAGAAGGCGGCCAAGGCCCAGGCCGACGGCGCCTTCGACGAGGAGATCGCGCCGATCACCACCCCCGACGGGACAGTGGTGCGGTCCGATGAGGGCATCCGGCCCGGCGGCAGCCTGGAGAAGCTGGCCACGCTGAAGACACCGTTCAAGGCCGACGGCGTCATCAGCGCCGGCAACGCCAGCCAGATCTCCGACGGCTCGGCCGCGCTGCTGGTCACCACCTCGGAGACGGCCCGCGAGCTCGGCCTGCGCCCGCTGGTGCGCATCCACACCACGGTGATGGCGGGGGACGACCCGGTCATCATGCTGACCGCCCCCATCCCGGCCACGCACAAGGTGCTCCAGCGCTCGGGGCTGTCGGTCGACGACATCGGCGTCTTCGAGGTGAACGAGGCGTTCGCGCCCGTGCCGCTGGCCTGGCAGGTGGAGACCGGCGCCGACCCGGACCGGCTCAACCCGCGCGGTGGAGCGATCGCACTGGGCCACCCGCTGGGCGGCTCCGGCGCGCGGATCATGACGACGCTCGTCCACAGCATGCTGAGCACCGGCACCCGCTACGGGCTGCAGACGATGTGCGAGGGCGGCGGGATGGCGAACGCGACCATCCTCGAGCTGATCGACGGCTGACGCCGGAGTGAGCATCGCAGCGAGCGCCGGTGAGCGAGGAGCGGAGCGGGGGGCGGACGCCGTCGCGTGCGATCGACGGCTGACGCCGTCGCGTTCGTCCCGTGTGATCGACGCGTAGTCCACAGTCCCCACCGACGGCCCCCGGTCCCTCTGGACCGGGGGCCGTCGGCGTCCCGGGGACGGCGTCGCGGGACCGGCGCATCTGCCGTGGTCGGACCGCGTGTCGCGGGCCCTGCCCCGGGTAGGGGAGGGGCGAGTTCACCGCCTCCCGCTGGCCGCCATGTCGACTCATCCACAGCTGTGTGCACAGCTGGGGATGGAGTCACAGACGTGTAGTTACTCGGCTGCCCTTCTCGTCACATCCGTCCCAGCCGAGGGAAAACCCCAGGTCAGCGCAGAGCGGTCGAACATGCGTTCTCCACACTCGGTGGACAACTCTGGGGGTATCGCGCTTTGTCGACCTGTGGACGGCGTGGTCGGCTGTGCACAGCGCCGCCTGCGCACGACGCGGGACCGGCGGAGGCGTGTCGACCGGCCCCGGGAGCTGTCGGCGACTCCGGCTAGCCTGCCGCCATGCCGGAGCGGGTGACCCCTTTCCTCATGTTCACGGGCGACGCGGAACGCGCGATCGAGCTCTACACGTCGCTGTTCGACGACGCGCGGGTCCTGACCCTCACCCGCTGGGGAGCGGAGGGGCAGGGTGTGGAGGGAACGGTGGAACAGGCCACCTTCTCCATCGCCGGTCAGGTGTTCCGCTGCTTCGACAGCCCCCCGGTCCACGCATTCACCTTCACGCCGTCCTTCTCGATCTTCGTCGACGTCGCATCGGCCGAGGAGCTCGACCGGCTGTTCGCGGGCCTCTCCGACGGCGGCGGCGTCCTGATGCCGCTCGACGACTACGGCTTCAGCCGCCGCTTCGGCTGGGTGAACGACCGCTTCGGTGTCTCCTGGCAGCTGAACCTCCCCTAGCCGGCCGGCGGAACGCACGAGGCCCCCGTCCCCGGGTGGGGACGAGGGCCTCGGTGCGGACCTGAGGACTACCGCCAGCGCATCGACATGACCAGGCCGGCCACCATGAGGCCGAAGCCGATGAGGAAGTTCCAGGCTGCCAGCGAGGACAGGAAGCCGATCCGGTCGCCGGCCACGTAGTACACGACGATCCACAGCAGGCCGAGCACCATGAGGGTGACCATCAGCGGCGCGTACCAGCGGGGGCTGGGCCGCACCGCACGGGCGGCCGGCGACCCGGACTGCAGCGTGCCCTGCGGCGGCGTGTAGACCGACTTCTTGCGCACCTTGGACTTGGGCACCGTACGGACTCCCTCCGGGCCGGTTCGTCGCTGCCGGCCGTGACGTCCCCCAAGCCTAAGCTGCGCTCGTGGCCGGAGCCCGCACCCTGACCCTTCGGGGTGGCCGCCGTCCCACGGCGTGGGCGGCGCTGGTGCCCGTGGTGGCCCTGGCGGCCGGGCTGCTCTTCGCCACGTCCAGCCAGACGGCGCAGGGCACGGACCTGCGCGGCGGTGAGGTCACTGAGCTGTCCTCCCTGATCAGCACCCGGCAGGACGCCATCGCCGAGCAGCAGCGGCTGCTGAACGCCCTGCAGGACCAGGCCCAGGCGCTCACCGACCAGGCCGCGTCGCGGTACGGGAACGTGGCCGCCGCGCAGGCCGCCGGCCGCGACGGGGAGGTGTCCGCCGGGATGGTGGCCATGGCCGGGCCGGGGGTGGAGATCGTCCTGGACGACGCCCCGCGCCGCCCCGACGGGTCGCTGCCGATCGGTGCCCGGCCGGACGACGTCGTCATCCACCAGTCCGACGTCCAGGCCGTGGTCAACGCGGTCTGGGCCGCCGGCGCCGACGCGGTGGCGATCATGGACCAGCGGCTGATCGCCACCAGCGCCGTCCGGTGCGTCGGCAACGTGCTGCTCCTGCAGGGGCGCACCTACTCGCCGCCGTTCGTGGTCACGGCCATCGGCGACGCCGCCGCGATCCGCACCCAGCTGGCCGCCTCGCCGCAGGTGCGGGTGTTCCAGCAGGCGGTGGAGGACTTCGGGCTGGCCTACGCCGTCCGGGAGCGCCCGTCGCTGTCGTTGCCCGCCTACGAGGGCCCGCCGGACATGGAGTACGCCACGGCCGCTGACGGCTGAGCGGGTCCTCCTGGTACACACAGGGGCGTGAGCCGCCCCGTCCTCGTCGTCGACAACTTCGACAGCTTCGTCTACAACCTCGTCCAGTACCTGGGCCAGCTGGGCGTGCGCTGCATCGTCCGGCGCAACGACGCGGTCACCGTCGACGAGCTGGCCGGCCTCGACGTCGCCGGAGTCCTGCTCTCCCCCGGGCCCGGTACCCCGGCCGGTGCCGGCGTGACGGTGCCCATGGTGCGGGCGGCCGCGGACGCCGGGACGCCGGTGCTCGGGGTCTGCCTCGGCCACCAGGCGATCGCGGAGGCCTTCGGCGCCGCGGTCGTGCGGGCGCCGGAGCTGCTGCACGGCAAGACCAGCCAGGTGCTGCACGAGGGCGTCGGCGTCCTCGCCGGGCTGCCGTCGCCGTTCACCGCGACCCGCTACCACTCCCTCGCCGTCGACCGCGCGACCGTGCCGGACGAGCTGGAGATCACCGGCGCGACGCCGTCGGGGATCGTGATGGCGCTGCGGCACCGCGAGCTGCCGATCGAGGGCGTGCAGTTCCACCCGGAGTCGGTGCTGACCGAGGGCGGCCACCGGATGCTCGCCACCTGGCTGGCGACCTGTGGACTGACCCCCGACCCGGACGCGGTCGAGGCGGCCACCGAGGCCGCCCGGAAGCTCATGGCGGCCGCCACGCCCGCCTGAGCCGCCCCAGGAACGGCGAAGGGCCCCTCCCGCGCGGGAGGGGCCCTTCGCCGTCGGTCAGGGGGTGGGCGTGGCTGGGGTAGCGCCCGTCCCGCCGTCGGGCGGCTCCGCCCCGACGGTCAGGGTGATCGCCTGCGTCGTCGGCACCTCGGTGCCCTCCGCCGGGTTCACCGCCAGCACCACCCCGACATCGCCGGGGTCGCCCGCGGGTGCGGTCGTCGTCGTGATGTTGGTGAAGCCCGCGGACTGCAGGGCCGCGCGAGCCTCCGCCTCGCTGTCGCCGACCACGTCGGGCACCTCGACCGGAGCCGGGCCGCTGGACACCTGCAGGGTGATCCGGTCGTCGGCGGCCGCCTGGCTGCCGGCCGACGGGTTGGAGCCGATGACCGTGCCGGCCGGCTGGTCCGCGGAGTCGACCTCCTCGGTGCCCACGTTGGTGAAGCCGGCGTCGCGCAGCGCCTGGACGGCGGCGTCCTGCTGCTGGCCGGCCACGTCGGGCACCTCGGCGTCGCCGTCGGACACCGACAGCGTGATCGTGGCGCTCGGAGCCACCTGCGTGCCCTCGGCCGGGTCGACCTCCACCACCGTGCCCTCGGGCTCGGTGCTGTCCACCTGGTCGCTGTCGGTGTTCCCGGTGAGACCGGCGTTCTCGAGCGTCGTGCGGGCGCGGTCCTCGTCCAGGCCCACCACCGGCGGGACGGCGATGCTGTCGGGGGCCGTGGCGACGACGAGGTCGACCGCGGTGCCCTCGTCGACCCGCGCGCCGCTGGCCGGGTTGCTCGACAGGACGTTGCCCACCTGCGACTCGTCGGAGGTGATCTCGGTCGTCACGTCGCCCACCACGAGGCCGGCCTCGGTGATCGCCGACTCGGCCTCGGCCTGCGGGACGCCCGTCAGCGTCGGGACGGCGACCTGCTGCACCGCCGGAGGCTCGTCCTCGCCGTCACCGGAGGTCAGCGCCAGCGCGATCCCGACGACGGCGGCGACCACCAGCACCACGGCGGCGACGATCGCGATGACCCGGTTGCGCTTGCGCTTGGCGGCCGCGGCGTCCTCGTCGTCCCACTCGTCGCCGTAGCCGGGCGTGGCACCGAGGATCGTCGTCTTCTCGGCGTCGTTCATCACCGGCGTCGCCTCGACCCGCTGGCCGGCCAGGGCCCGCAGCAGGTCGTTGCGCATGTCGGCGGCCGACTGGTACCGGTTCGCCGGGTTCTTGCTCATGGCCTTGAGCAGGATCGCGTCGAGCTCCGGCGGGATGGCCGGGTTGATCGACGACGGCAGGCGGGGGTCCTCCCGCACGTGCTGGTAGGCGACGGCGACCGGGGAGTCCCCGGTGAACGGCGGCGCGCCGGTGACCAGCTCGTAGAGCAGGCAGCCGAGTGAGTAGACGTCGGAGCGGGCGTCCACGCCCTCGCCCCGCGCCTGCTCGGGGGACAGGTACTGGGCGGTGCCGATGACCGCGGCGGTGGAGGTCATCGTCGCCGCGGAGTCCGACACGGCGCGGGCGATGCCGAAGTCCATGACCTTGACCGCGCCGTCCGGCGTGATCATCACGTTGCCGGGCTTCACGTCGCGGTGCACGATCCCGTTGCGGTGGCTGAAGTCCAGCGCCCCGCAGATGTCGGCGGCCAGGCTCATGGCCCGCTGCGGAGGCAGCACGCCCTCGCTGCGGAGCAGGTCGCGCAGGGTCTGTCCCTCGACGTACTCCATGACGATGTAGGGGGTCGCGCCGGTCGTCGTCCGGTCCTCGCCGGTGTCGTAGACCGCGACGATCGCCGGGTGGTTGAGCGAGGCCGCCGCCTGGGCCTCCCGCCGGAAGCGCACCTGGAAGGACGGGTCGCGGGCGAGGTCGCTGCGCAGCACCTTCACCGCCACCTCGCGGCCCAGCCGCAGGTCGCGGCCCCGGTGCACCTCGGCCATGCCTCCGCGGCCGAGCACCCCGCCGATCTCGTAGCGCTCACCGAGCACCTGCGGCGTGGTCATCGGAGGTCCTCTCGGGCGGTGCGGTCGTGCGTCCAGGGGGAGTGGGGGCACAGGGGAACGCGGCGGGCGGGTGGGCCGGCGGCGAGCCTAACCGGTGCGACCGGCCGTTCCCGGGACGCGCGGGGGTGCCCGATCACTCGTCCTGGTCCGCCGCCTGCTGGGCCGCCGGCCCGGCCCCCTGGCCCTCGACCGCCGGGGCGGACGGCGTCGTCGGGACGGTCGGCGCAGGCTCCTCGGGCGTGTTGCCGGGCAGGTTCGAGTCCGGCTCGGTTCCGCCGTCCCCGTCACCGGTGTCGCCGTCGGGATTCTCGTCCTCGTCCGAGCCCGGGCCGTTCCCGCCGCTCTGCTGTCCGCCGGTGCCACCCGGGTTGCTGCTGGAGGCGGGCACGCTCGGCGTCGTCGTGGGGGTGTCCTGGGTGGGCGCCGGCTGCTGCTGGTCCTCCGTCGGGGCCGGTTCCTCATCGGCCGGCGGCGTGTAGTCCTCCGGCGCCAGGAAGAGGGTGACCGTGCCGCCGACCGGCACCGGCTGGTTGGCCGGGTCCGACCCGACGACGGCGCCCGCGTCGATCGCGCGGTCCCAGCGGGCGACCTCGTCCTCGGTGGCGTCCCGCGTCTCGACCACGAGGCCGTCCTGCTCCAGGAGCGCGGCGACCTCGTCGCCGTCCCGGCCGACGTAGCTGTCGGTGGCCACCGTGACGGTGCCGGCGGCCGACGACGCGCTGGTCGTGGCGGCGGTGGTGCTCTCGGGAGTGGTCCCCGCGGGGTCGTCGCCCCCGGCCAGCAGGTACCAGACGCCGCCGGCCAGCAGCGCGAGCGCGACCAGGCCGGCGACCAGCCAGCCCCAGCGGCGGTCGTCGGTCGCCCGGTGCCGGCCCTCCCAGGTGCTGTCCTCGTCGTCCGAGGGGCGGCGCAGCGGCGGCATCGTGCCCGGCGCGGTCCCCGGCCCCTGGCCGGCGGCGCCGACCGCGGCCGCCGCGGCGGAGGTCGCGCCCAGCACCTGGGTGCGGCTGTTGTCGCCGTCGGCGAGCAGCTCGGTCGCCGCGGTGGGCGGCTCCGCGGCCTTGGACGTCGGCTGCGGGAACACCGCCCCGGTGCCGGACGTGCCGGCCAGCCCGTTGCCGGCGGCGACGGAGCGGACGGCGGCGGCGAAGGCCGCGCCGTCGGCGAAGCGGTCGGCCGGGTCCTTGGCGAGGGCGCGCTCGATGAGCAGCCGGACGGCGGGCGGCACGGTGGCCGGCAGCGGCGGCGGCGGCCGGTTGATGTGCGCGAGGGCGACGGCGACCTGCGAGGTGCCGTCGAAGGGGCGTCCGCCGGTCAGGCACTCGTAGCCGACGACGCCGAGGGAGTAGACGTCCGACGCCGCGGTGACCTCGAAGCCCTGCGCCTGCTCGGGGGAGAGGTACTGCGCGGTGCCGACCACCATGCCGGTGCGGGTGAGCGGTGTGGCGTCCCGGGCCCGGGCGATGCCGAAGTCGGTCAGCTTCACCACGCCGTCCGGGCGCACGATGAGGTTGCCCGGCTTGATGTCCCGGTGGACGACGCCGGCCTTGTGCGCGGCCGACAGCCCGTCGGCGGCCTGCCCCAGCACGTGCAGCGTCCAGTCGGCCGGGAGCTTGCCCTCCTCGTGGAGGATCGTCACCAGCGGCTTGCCCTCGACCAGCTCCATGACGAGGAACGCCAGCTGCTGACCGGGGAAGCGCTCGTCCTCCGTCGTCTCGCCGTAGTCGTAGACCGAGGCGATGTTGGGGTGGGTGAGCGCCGCGGTGTGCCGGGCCTCGTTGCGGAACCGCGCCACGAAGCTGGGGTCCCCGGTGAACTCGCTGCGCAGCACCTTGGCGGCGACGACGCGGTCGAGCACCCGGTCGCGGGCCCGCCACACCTCACCCATCCCGCCGGTGGCGATCGGGGCGGTGATCTCGTAACGGCCGGCGAGGATCGTGCCGGTGGACAGCGCCATCAGCCCTGCCCCTCCAGGTAGGCCTGCATGACCTCACGCGCGATGGGGGCGGACACGTCCCCACCCGTACCCCCGCCGTTGGCGACGAAGACCGCGACCGCAATCTGCGGATCCTCGGCGGGGGCGAACCCGATGAACCAGTTGTGGTCGGGCTGGTCGTTGCCCACCTCGGCGGTGCCGGTCTTGCCGGCGACGTCGACCCCCGGGATGCGCGCGGCGCGGCCGGAGCCGTTGGTCACGACGCTGCGCATCATCTCGGTGAGCTGGTCGGCGACCTCGGCGCTGACCGGCCGGCTCAGCTCCTCGGGGTCGGTCTCGTCGATGACGCTGAGGTCGGGGGCGCGCAGCTGGTCGACCAGGTAGGGCGTCATCAGGGAGCCGTCGTTGGCGACCGCGGCGGCGATCATCGCCGCCTGCAGCGGGGTCATCCGCACGTCCTGCTGGCCGATCGAGCTCACGCCGAGCTGGGCGTCGTTCTCGGGGTCGCCCATGCTGCTGCCGGCGACGGTCAGCGGGATCTCCCGCTCCTCGCCGTCCATCCCGAAGGCCTCGGCCATCTCCCGCACGCTGTCCTCACCCAGGTCGATGCCCAGCTGGGCGAAAGCGGTGTTGCAGGAGATCGTGAGCGCGTCGATGAGCGTCTGCTCGCCGGAGCTGCTGCAGCTCGAGCCGCCGAAGTTCTCCAGCTCGGTGGAGGTGCCGGGCAGGGTGAGCACGTCCGGCGCGGGGATCACCGACTCGGGGGTGTACCCCTCCGACAGTGCCGCCGCTGACACGACCACCTTGAACACCGACCCGGGCGGGTAGATCTCGCTGGCGGCCCGGTTCAGCCGCGGGTCCCGCTCGGCCTCGTTGAGCTGGGCCCAGTAGTCGCGGATCCCCTGCGGGTCGTGGCTGGACAGCAGGTTCGGGTCGTAGGTCGGCGTGCTCGCCATGCCGAGCACCGCGCCGGTCGAGGGGTCGAGGGCCACCACGGCGCCGGTCAGCCCCTCGAGCCCGGCCATGGCGGCCTCCTGCACCGCCGGGTCCAGGGTGAGCAGGACGTCCCCGCCGGACGGGTCGCGGCCGGTGAACAGGTCGGCCAGGCGCCGGGCGAACAGCCGGGCGTCGTTGCCGGAGAGCACGTCGTTGGTCGCCCGCTCCATCTGCGAGTTCCCGTACACCAGCGAGTAGTAGCCGGTGACGGCCGCGTACAACTCGCCCTGCGAGTACTGCCGCAGATAGGTGAGCCGGTCGTCGGTGGCCACCGAGGAGGCGACCTCGGTGCCGGCCACCTGGATCGAGCCGCGCTCGCGGTCGTACTCCTCGGAGAGCACGCGGGTGTTCCCGGTGTCGTTGCGCAGCTCCTCCGAGCGCACCACCTGGATGTAGTTGACGTTGATGATCAGCAGCGTGAACAGCACGAGCACGCTGATCGCCACCCGGCGCAGGGGCGCGTTCACTGCTTCACGACCTCTGTTGGCGCGTCACCGAGCGCCGGCTTGGGGGGCCCGGCCGGGGCGGCCGGGCGGCGGGCGGCGTCACTGATCCGCACGAGGACGGCGACCAGCACGAAGTTGGCCACCAGGGACGACCCGCCGTAGGCGAGGAACGGCGTGGTGAGACCGGTGAGCGGGAGCAGGCCGGTCACCCCGCCGAGGACGACGAAGACCTGCCAGGCGATGGCGAACGCCAGGCCGGCGGCGAGCAGCTTGCCGAAGGCGTCCCGGACGATCAGCGAGCTGCGCAGGCCGCGCTCGACCAGGATCAGGTAGACGATGATCACCGCGACCAGGCCGAAGAGGCCGAGCTCCTCGCCGATCGCCGCGGCGATGAAGTCGCTCTTGGCCACCGGCACCTGGTCGGGCCGCCCACCGCCCAGGCCGGCGCCGAACAGCCCGCCGGTGCCGAGGCCGAACAGCGACTGGACCAGCTGGTAGCCGGCGCCGTCCCGGTAGTCGAAGGGGCTCAGCCAGACGTCGACGCGCGACTGCACGTGGGCGAAGACCTGGTAGGCGATGAGCGCGGCGCCGGCGAACAGCCCGAGGCCGATGAGCAGCCAGCTGGCCCGCTCGGTGGCCACGTAGAGCATCACCACGAAGATGCCGAACAGCAGCAGCGAGCTGCCGAGGTCCCGCTCGAAGACCAGCACGAGGATCGACATCGCCCAGGCGACGAGCACCGGCCCGAGGTCGCGGGCGCGGGGCAGCTCGAGGCCGGCCACCCGCCGGCTGGCCAGCGCGAGGACGTCGCGCTTGTCGACCAGGTAGGCGGCGAAGAAGACGATCAGGCAGATCTTGGCGAACTCGCCGGGCTGGATGCTGAAGCCGGCGATGCGGATCCAGATCTTCGCGCCGTTGACCTCCGACAGCGACGAGGGCAGCACCGCGGGGATGGCGAGCAGCACCAGGCCGACCAGGGCCAGGGTGTAGGCGAACCGGGAGAGCACCCGGTGGTCGCGCAGCACCACGAGGACGACGACGAACAGCACCACGCCCAGCGTCGCCCACACCAGCTGGACCGGCGCGTCCTCCCGCGTGACCGTGGAGTCCACCTGCTCGGCGGCGAGGTCGAGCCGGTGGATGACGGCCAGACCCAGCCCCACGAGCAGGGCGACGGCGGGCAGCAGCAGCGGGTCGGCGTACGGCGCGAACCGGCGGACGACGAGGTGCGCGACCAGCCACAGCGCGGTGATCCAGGCGCCGAACACCGGGAGCTCCGCCCGCAGCGACCCGGTGATCGTCAGGTCGACGACGGCCTGCGCGGTGAGGGTGATGAGCACGGCGAAGCCGAGCAGCGCCAGCTCGGTGCCGCGCCGCTTGGGCGGGGCGGCACCGGCGGCGGCGCCCCGCGGGTCGGTGGTCGGGCCGGCGGTCACTCCACCTCCCGGCAGTCCACTCCGGGTTCGGGCGTCTGCGTCGTCCGCTCGGCCGTCGGCTCGGCAGCGGTCGGCTCGGCCGGGGTGGTCGGGGTGACGCCCTGGGGCACCTGGCCGTCGGGGGCGGGGACGGGCTGGGTGGCGGACGGGCTCGGCGACGCCGAGACGGCGCTGCCGGCCTCCTCGGCGTCCGGGCACACCGGCAGCCGCTGGTCGCGGAGCATCGCGACGATCCGGTCGGCGTGGTCGGCGTCGTCGGCCTCGATGCCGCGGCGCACCTTGCTCGCGTCGGCCTGGGTGAGGTCGCTGACGGCGAGGTCGGTGACGTCGTCGACCTGGTTGAGGTCCACGCCGAGCAGCGAGGTGTCCAGGCCCCGGAAGACGGTGACCCGCTCCCCGTCGTCGGCCGCCTGGACGCCGACGAACCAGTTGGACAGCAGCCAGAGATAGGCGCCCACCGCGGCGGCGGCCACCAGGAGCACCGCGGCCAGGATCCAGAGCAGCCGGCGCCGGCGACGGCGCGGCGACGGGGCCGACGCCACGGGCGCCGACGGCGGGGGCGAGGTCGGGGGCGGGTCGTGCAGCGCCGCGCGACCGGCCGCCGACCGCGGGTCGACCTCCCGCTGCCCGACGTTGTCGCCGGCCGCGCCGTCCACGACCGGCTCCAGCGGGGTGGCGTGGCCGCCGTCCTCGACGACGTCGGCGACGATCACGGTGATGTTGTCGGGCCCGCCGCTGCGCAGGGCGAGCTCGATCAGCCGGTCGGCCGTCGACTGGGGGTCCGGGTCCTGCAGCGCGTCGGCCAGGGTCTCCTCGCTGACCACGCCGGAGAGCCCGTCGGAGCACAGCAGGTAGCGGTCGCCGGCGCGGGCCTCGCGCATCGACAGGTCGGGGTCGACGTCCTGGCCGTTGAGCGCGCGCAGCAGCAGCGACCGCTGCGGGTGGTGGTTGGCCTCCTCGGGCGTGATCCGCCCGTCGTCGATCAGCGTCTGGACGAACGTGTCGTCGTGCGTGATCTGGGTGAGGACGCCGTCGCGCAGCAGGTAGGCGCGGGAGTCGCCGACGTGGCAGAGCGCCAGCCGGCCGCCGGCGAACAGGACGGCGGTCAGCGTGGTGCCCATGCCCTCGAGCTGGGGCGACTCGCGGATGACCTCGCGCAGGTGCTCGCTGCCGTCGAACACCGCGGCCCGCAGCGCCTGCAGCATGTCGCCCGACGGCGCGTCGTCGTCCAGGTGCTCGAGCGCGGCGATGACCACCTTGCTGGCGACGTCGCCGGCCGCGTGGCCGCCCATGCCGTCGGCGACGGCGAGCAGCCGGGGCCCGGCGTACACCGAGTCCTGGTTGTTGCCGCGGACCAGGCCGCGGTCGGACCGGGCCGCGTAGCGCAGCGCGAGGCTCATCGGGTGGGGCCTCCGGTGGTGCGGCTGCTCCGCAGTTCGGTCATGAACGCAGCTCCAGGGCCGTCTGGCCGATGCGGATCGGCTGGCCCGGGGACACGAGCAGGGGGCCCTGGACGCGCTGCTGGTCCAGGTAGGTGCCGTTGGTCGAGCCGAGGTCCTCGACGTACCACGAGCCGCCGCGGTTGGTCAGCCGCGCGTGGCGGGAGCTGGCGAAGTCGTCGGTGAGGACGAGGGTGGAGTCGTCGGCCCGGCCGATGAGGATCGGCTGGTCGCCCAGGGTGATCTTGGTGCCGCTCAGCGGGCCGGCGGTGACCACCAGCGTCTTCGGTCCGCGGCTCTTCTTCTTGCCGGCCGCGGCCGCGCGTGGCGGCACCGAGGCCACCCGGCCGGCCCGGCCGCCGAAGAGGTCGGCCCGCACCACGCGGAAGGCGGCGAAGATGAACAGCCACAGCAGCAGGAGGAAGCCGAAGCGGAAGATCTGCAGGACGATCTCGGCCGTCACGGCTCGACCCGCCTCACGCGCCGTCCTGCCGGTACACCAGCACGGAGTGGCCGATGCGGATGACGTCGCCGTCGGCCAGCGGCTGCCGGGTGATCCGGCGGCCGTTGACCAGGGTGCCGTTGGTCGAGCCGAGGTCCTCGGCGATCGCGGTGCCGCCGTCGAGGACGACGTCGACGTGCTTGCGGCTCACGCCGGTGTCGGGCAGCCGGATGTCGGCGTCTGTGCCCCGGCCGATGACGTTGCGGCCGGTGGTGAGCTCGTGCCGGGTGCCGGGCCCGTCGACGAGCAGGACGTGGGTGACGCCCGGCTTGGAGCCGGCCCGACCGACGACCGCCGAGGGCACCTGCCGGCCGGTGTCGGTGGCCATGCGGCCGCGCAGCGGAGGCAGCGGCGGGACGCCGCCGGTGGCCGGCGGGGGGAGGACGTCGTTGACGCCGGTGCCCGGCCGGGCCGGGTCGGCGACGTGCGAGCTGACCTCGAAGACGCCGGTGGGCAGGTTCTCGTCCCGCTCGATGCGGACCTGCACCGCGTCGAAGACCTGGTACCCCTCGGTCTCGATGTGCTCGGTCACCATGTCGGCGAGCTGGGCGGCCAGTTGCTCGGACCACTCGGCGAGGTTGTCGTAGTCGGTGGAGCCGAGGCGGACGTCGTAGACGTTGGGGGCCAGGACACGCCCCTCGCCCAGCACCGAACGCTGCTCGTCGGCCTCGCGGGTCAGTGCCTTGGCGATCTCGGCGGGGTGGACCTTGCCCTTGAAGAGGCGGGCGAAGGCAAGCCCGACCATGCCTTCCAGCCGCCGCTCGAAGCGCTGCAGCACACCCACAGTCGCTCCCTTGCGTTCGCGCGGACATCCCGATCTGGCACTGTTGATCGTAGCCGGGTGCGGAGCGGGTGACCGGCCAGCGACCCCACGACGCCCCGGGCGCGCCGGGCCGGCGGGACGCCTCGGCCCCCCAGCCAGGGAGGTCACGGAGGACTGCTACTGTTCTTCCTCGCCAGGGCAAGTGGCGGAATGGCAGACGCGCACGGTTCAGGTCCGTGTGTCCGAAAGGACGTGGGGGTTCAACTCCCCCCTTGCCCACTCAGCAGTGACACGACGGGCGCCCTTCGCGGGGCGCCCGTCCTCGTCGTCGGGGCCGCGGCCGTTCCCGCGGGAACGGCCGCGGATGACTGCGGAGGCCGACGACCTGAGCTCCGGGTCCGCCGCGCCCCGGCGTCAGGTCAGCCGGCGGCGCTCGTCGTCGTCGTCCCGGCGGCCGCCGGTGATCGTCTGGGCGAGCAGCACCGCGCCCCAGGGGCCGATGACCCAGATCGGCCACGGGTAGAGCAGCTCGCCCGAGCCGATGGACGTGGCGAGCCAGACGGTCAGCACGATGACCGCCACGGCCAGCCAGTTGCGCCAGGCCGAGTACCTCGAGGGGCCGCCGGCCCAGCCGCCCCAGGAGCCGGCGTGGCTGATGCCGTGCCCGGAGGGCGCCGGCGCGGGCGGCGTGGGCTGGGAGCGGCGCTCGATCGCCGTCGGCAGGTCGGCGGTGAGCTCGGCCAGCTCACCGTAGGTGCGGGCGGCGTAGGCGCGGGCCAGCCGGTCGTCGTACTCGGCGACGGTCAGGCGGCCGGCGGACATGTGCTCGCCGAGCTGGGCGGCGACAGCTGCGCGGTCGACGTCGGCGGCGCGCAGGTGCGGGTCGGGCATCGGGACCTTCCTGGTTCGGGGTGTCCAGTCTCGTCCGTGGCTCCCCGGGCGGTCCACTGACGTCCGTCACCCGTTCCACGTGGAACGCGTCAGGTCCGCTCGGTGCGGCTGAGGCCGCGGCCGGGCCGCCACGAGGAGACGACCAGCGCCGTCTTCTCGTCGTTGAGCGCGACCAGCACCACCTGCTCCACGTCGACCCGGAACAGCTCGAAGGCCCCCAGCTCGGCGGGGACGCCCGCCGCGGCCGCGAACCGGCGGCGTTCCTCGGGGTCGGTGACCTCCGTCGCGCGGCCGGAGAGCTTGGCGTCGGCGGTGAAGGTGTCGGGATCGGCGCTGCCGCCGTGCAGTGCGAAGCGCGGATCGCGGCGCAGGTCGGCGAACTTGACCGACTGCGGCATGCCGGCCAGCCACGGCTCGCCCGCCACGAAGCTCATCTCGATGCCGCTGACCCGCGGCGAGCCGTCGGCCCGCAGCGTCGCGAGGACCTTGTGGCGGTGCGCGTCGAACGCCGCGCGCACCCGGTCGGCGAACTCCGGTTCGGCCGCGGCCACGTCCGCGAAGGTGGACATGGGCGGCATCGTGCACCCGGCCACCGACGGAACGGCAGACCTCAGCGGCCGCTCACGCCCTCCGCGGCCAGGTGCCGGCCGATGACCATCCGCTGGATCTGGTTGGTGCCCTCGAAGATCTGCATGACCTTCGCCTCGCGCATGAACCGCTCGGCGGGGTGGTCGCGGGTGTAGCCGGCACCGCCCAGCACCTGGACGGCGTCGGTGGTGACCTTCATCGCCGCGTCGGTGGCCACCAGCTTGGCGATGCTGGCCTGCCGGGAGTAGGGCTTGCCGGCGTCCTTGCGGCGGGCCGCGACCAGGTAGGTGGCCCGGGCCGACTCGACGGCGGCGGCCATGTCGGCGAGCAGGAACGCGACGCCCTGGTGCTCGACGATCGGGCGGCCGAAGGTCTCCCGCTCGAGGGCGTAGGCGACGGCGAGGTCGAGGGCGGACTGGGCCAGCCCCACCGCCACGGCGCTCACCCCGAGCCGGCCGGAGTCGAGGGCGGCCAGCGCGATGCCCAGGCCCTGGCCGCGGCCGCCCACCAGCCGGTCGGCGGGGACGGGCACGTCGTCGAGGCGGATCGCCGCGGTGGTCGAGCCGGTCAGCCCCATCTTCTCCTCCGGCCGGGCGGCGGAGAACCCGGCCAGGTCGGGGGTGAGGTGGAAGCACGAGATGCCCCGCGGCCCGTCGTCCGGCGTCCGCAGGAAGGTGGAGTAGAAGTCGGCGTGGCCGCCGTGGGTGACCCAGGCCTTCTCGCCGCTGGCCACCCAGCCGTCCGCGCCACCCTTGGCGGCGGCCCGCATGGCCCGCGGGTCGGAGCCGGCGTGCGCCTCGGAGAGGCAGTAGGCGCCCAGCAGCCGGCCGCCGACCATCTCCGGCAGCAGGTCCCGCCGCTGGGCCTCGGTGCCGAACCGGTCGATCGGGAAGCAGGCGAGGGTGTGCACGCTGACGCCGAGGGCGACGCTGGCCCACCGCGCCGCGAGTTCCTCGACGACCTGCAGGTAGACCGCGTAGGGCTGGCCGCCCCCGCCGACGTCCTCGCCGAAGGGCAGGCCGAGCAGCCCGGCCTCGCCCAGCAGCCGGAACACCTCGCGGGGGAAGCGCTCCTCCCGCTCGTACCCGGCGGCCTTCGGCGCCAGTTCGGCGTCGGCGATCTCGCGGGTGAGGGCGAGGAGGTCGGCGGCCTCCTCCGTGGGCAGTTCGCGGTCGACCGGCACCGGCGTCCCTCCGTCGGAAACAGTACCGACGACGATACGTCAGTACTGTTGCCCGTCCAGGGCCATGATGACCCGGGAGGTGCCGTGCCGGTAACGACCACGGGCGCGACGGCCGACCGGCTCACCCGCCGGCAGGCCGAGCTGCTCGACCAGCTGGAGCAGCTGTTCCTCACCGAGGGCTTCGCGCGGTTCACGCTCGAGGACCTCGCCGTCCGGCTGCACTGCTCCAAGAGCACGCTGTACGCGCTGGCCGGCAGCAAGGAGCAGCTCGCCTCCCGGGTGATCCGGCACTTCTTCCGCAAGGCCACCGCCGCCGTGGAGGCGCGGACGGCGACCGAGCAGGACCCCGCGCTGCGGGTCACCGCCTACCTCACCGCGGTGGCGCGGGCCCTCGCCCCGGCCGGCCCGGCGTTCTACCGCGACCTGGACTCCTTCCCGCCGGGCCGGGCGGTCTACGAGCGCAACACCGCCATGGCCGCCGAGCGCGTGCGCGAGCTCATCGACGAGGGCGTGACCCGGGGCCGGTTCCGCGAGGTCCACCCCGCGCTGGTGGCCGACACCGTCTCGACGCTGATGTTCCGGATCGGCCGCGGCGACACCGCGCGGGCCACGGGGCTGGACGACGCCGCCGCGTACCGCGAGCTCGCCGCGCTCCTGCTGCACGGGATCAGCCTGTGAGGGTCGAGCCGGTCGCCTGGGACCACCCCGACGTCCAGCGGCTCACCGCGGCGCAGCAGGTCGAGCTGCGGGCCCGCTACGACGGCGCGGGCGAGCCGGGGACGCCGCCGTCGGCTGCGGACGTGAGCGTCGTCCTGGTCGCCCGCGACCCTGCCGGCACCGCGCTGGCCTGCGGCGCGCTCCGGGCTCTCGACGGCGGCGTCGCGGAGGTCAAGCGGATGTTCGTCGTCCCCTCCGCCCGGGGGCGGGGGCTGTCGAAGGCGGTGCTGGCCGGGTTGGAGGCGGCTGCGCTGGAGCGCGGGTGGACGACGCTGCGCCTGGAGACCGGGCCGCGGCAGCCGGAGGCGATCGCGCTGTACGAGGGCGCGGGATACCGGCCGATCGGGCCCTTCGGCGGCTACGTCGACGCCCCCGAGGCCGCCGGCTCGCTGTTCTACGAGCGGCTGCTCGCCCCCGCCTGACCCGCTGCGGCCCGCCGCGTGCGTGTGGTGGGGTGGGGCCATGAGCGGTGCGTGGCCGGCCACCGAGCCGACCGAGGTCCAGGTGGCGGCGGGGGACGCGCGGCTGGCCGTGGACCTCCGCGGCGGCGGGCTGCGGGCCCTCACCGTCGGCGACTGGGAGGTGCTCGACGGCTATCCGTCCGGCACCGTCCCGGCCGGCCGGCGCGGTGGCCTGCTGCTCCCCTGGCCCAACCGGATCCGCGACGGCCGGTGGAGCTGGCGCGGCCGCACGCTGCAGCTGGACGTCGCCTCGCCGTCGTCCCCCACCGCCTCGCACGGGCTGCTCTCCTGGCAGCCGTTCGCCGTCCTCGAGCAGCGGGACGACGCCGTCACCGTCGGCGCCTCCGTGGAGGCGCGACCCGGGTACCCGTTCCGGCTGGCCGCGGCGGTCGACTACGCGCTGACCCCCGATCGGCTCACGGTCACCGTGCGGGTGCGCAACGCCGGGGCCGACGCCGCGCCGCTCGGGGTCGGCGTCCACCCGTACCTGGCGGTCGGCTCCACGGCCGAGGGTGACATCGCGGACGCCGAGCTCTCCGTCCCGGCCCGCACCGTCCTCGACACCGAGGACAACCTGCCCACCGGCGGCCGGACGGCGTTCGACGGCGCCGTCGGGCGGATCGGCGACCGCGCGCTCAACCACCCGCTCACCGACCTCGCCCGCGACGCCGACGGCTGGGCCCGGACCCGGCTGCGTGGCCCGGCCGGGGAGCTGGAGCTCGCGGTGGACCGGTCCTGGCCGTGGCTGCAGGTCTACACCGGCGACACGCTCCCCGAGGGCCAGCGGCGCCGCAGCGTCGCCGTCGAGCCGATGAGCTGCCCGCCGAACGCCCTGGCCGACGGGGTGGACGTCGTCGTCCTGGAGCCGGGGGACGTCTGGTCGGGCACCTGGACGCTGGCCTGGACCCGGGAGGTCTGAGTGCGGGTCACCGAGCTGTGGCGCTACCCGGTCAAGTCGTTGCAGGGCGAGCGGCTGGACACCGCCGACGTCGGCGCGCAGGGCCTGCCCGGCGACCGGCAGTGGGCGCTGTTCGACGAGGCCACCGGGCTGGGGCTGACCGCCCGGCGGGTCCCCGACCTGCTGTTCGGGGCGGCCCGGCTGCGCGCCGACGGGGAGGTGGAGGTGGTGCTGCCGGACGGGACGGTCACCGCCGACGACGCCGTCCTCTCGGCCTGGGTCGGCCGGCCGGTGCAGCTGCGGCGGGCCGGTCCGGTGCCGCCGTCCTACGAGAGCCCGGAGGACGACGAGGAGACGACCGGCCGGTGGCGACAGTGGCAGGGCGCCGGCGGCGGGGCGTTCCACGACAGCGCGTCGGCCCGGGTCACCCTGCTCACCACCGGCTCGCTCGGCAGCTGGGACCGGCGGCGGTTCCGCGCCAACGTCGTCCTCGACGGGGCCGGCGAGCAGGACCTGGTCGGGCACCGGGTCGTCGTGGGGGGCGTGCTGCTGGACGTCGGGGTCGCGGTGCCGCGCTGCGTCATGGTCACCCGGCCGCAGCCCGGCGGGATCGGCCGGGACACCGGCGTGCTGAAGACGATCCACCGCGAGCGGGACGGCTTCCTGGCCGTCGGTGCCCTCGTCGCGCGGCCGGGCACCGTGTCGGTGGGGGACGAGCTCTCCCTGGCTGCAGACTGAGCCGGTGCGCACCGTCCAGCTCCGCCCCGGTGAGGACTCCATCCGGCTCGGCCAGCTGCTCAAGCTGGTCGACGCCGTCCCGACCGGCGCCCAGGTGAAGGACGTGCTGCTCACCGGCGCGGTGCGGGTCAACGGCGAGCCCGAGGAGCGGCGCGGCCGGCAGGTCCGCCGGGGCGACGTCGTGTCGATCGAGGGCGGAGAGGACGTCACCGTCGGCTGACAGCCCCGGGAGCATCGCAGCGAGCGCCAGCGAGCGAGGAGCGGACCGGGGCGCGGAAGCCGACCGATGGCATGGTCGGCTGATCGCCTTCCACGTGGAACGGCGTCTGCCAGGCTGGGGGCATGACCCGCGCGCCGTACCTGTCGGCCCGCCTGCAGGGCTTCGGGACGACGATCTTCGCCGAGATGAGCGCGCTCGCCGTCGCCACCGGCGCGATCAACCTGGGCCAGGGCTTCCCCGACTACCCCGGCCCGCCGGAGGTGCTCGAGGTGGCCCGCGCGGCGATCGGCACCCCGCACGACCAGTACCCGCCCGGCCCCGGCATCCCGGAGCTGCGGGCGGCGATCGCCGAGCACGTGCGGCGCTTCGGCGGGCACGCCTACGACCCCGCCGACGAGGTGCTGGTGACGGCCGGCGCCACCGAGGCGCTGTCGGCCGCTCTGCTGGCGCTGCTCGAGCCCGGCGACGAGGTCGTGCTCTTCGAGCCGATGTACGACTGCTACGCCGCCGGCATCGCCATGGCCGGCGGCGTCGCCCGGCCGGTGCCGCTGCGCCCCCCGGCCTCCGGCTCCGGCCCGTGGACCTTCGACGTCGCCGAGCTGCGCGCGGCGGTCACCCCGCGGGCGCGGATGCTGCTGCTCAACACCCCGCACAACCCGACCGGCAAGGTGTTCAGCCGCGCCGAGCTCGGCTCGCTGGCGGCGCTGGCCATGGAGCACGAGCTGCTGGTGCTCACCGACGAGGTGTACGAGCACCTCGTCTTCTCAGGGGCCCGGCACACCTCGCTGGCCACCGTGCCGGGGATGCGGGAGCGCACGCTCGTCGTCAGCAGCGCCGGGAAGACGTTCAACGTCACCGGCTGGAAGGTCGGCTGGATCTGCGGCCCGGCGCCGCTGGTGTCCGCCGTCCGCACGGCCAAGCAGTTCCTCACCTACGTCAACGCCGGGCCGTTCCAGCCGGCGATCGCGGCCGGGCTGCGGCTGCCCGACGAGTACTTCGCCGGGATCGCCCGTGACCTGGAGTACCGCCGCGACGTCCTGGTGCGGGGGCTGGCCGAGGCGGGGCTGCCGGTGGTCAGCCCGGAGGCGACGTACTTCGCGACGGTCGACGTCCGGTCGGTGCAGCCCGACGGCGACGGGACGGCGTTCTGCCGGTCCCTGCCCGAGCGCGCCGGCGTCGTCGGCATCCCCACCGGGGTGTTCTACGACCCGGCGCACGCCCACCTCGGGCGGCACCTCGTGCGGTTCGCGTTCTGCAAGGGCGACGACGTGCTCGGCGAGGCCGTCGAGCGGCTGAGGAGGATGGGGTCGTGAGGATCGCGGCGGTGCAGCACGACATCGTCTGGGAGGACCGGACGGCGAACTTCGAACGGCTGGCCCCGCAGGTGGCTCGGGCGGTCGGCGCGGGCGCGGAGTTCGTGCTGCTCAGCGAGACGTTCTCGACCGGCTTCACCATGACGCCGGGCATCGGTGAGCCGGAGGGCGGGCCGTCGTCACGGTTCCTGCAGGAGCAGGCGGCCGGGCACGGCGTGTGGGTGGCCGGCAGCTGCCCGGAGGTCGCGCCGGACGGCGAGTTGCCCTACAACTCGCTGGTCCTCGCCGGGCCCGACGGCACGGTGCACCGCTACCGGAAGCTGCACCCGTTCACCCACGGCGGCGAGGACGAGCGGTTCCGCGCCGGGGAGAAGCCGCTGACCGTGGAGATCGGTGGCCTGCGTGTCACCCCGTTCATCTGCTACGACCTGCGCTTCGCCGACGTCTTCTGGTCCGCCGCCCTGGACACCGACGTCTACCTGGTGACGGCGAACTGGCCGGCCCGCCGCCGGCACCACTGGCAGACGCTGCTGCGCGCCCGCGCGATCGAGAACCAGGCCTACGTCGTGGGCTGCAACCGGGTGGGTGCGGCCGGCGACGGCACCGAGCACGCCGGTGACAGCGCGGTCATCAGCCCGATGGGCGAGTACCTGGCGACGGCGGCCGGGGTGGAGACGATCGTGCTGGCCGACGTCGACGCCGCGGAGGTCGCCGCCACCCGCGACCAGCTGCGCTTCCTCCCCGATCGCCGCTGACGGAGTGGGTGCGTGGGCGTCACACCGACGGACCCACTCCATCAGGGGTCAGCGGGTGCGGTCCTGGTCGACGACGATCTGCTCGCGCTGCACCTGGTCGCTGATCTGCTCCTGCCCCTGCACGACCTCGGTGCGCAGCCGCACCCGCTCCACCGGCACCACCTCGACCGACACCACCGGCCGCTCGGCGTGCAGCACGATCTCCTCGGGCAGGCCGGCGCCGCCCGGCGCAGCGGTGTCACCGCCCGGCACAGGCGCGGCGCCGCCCGCCGCCGGGGTGTCGACCAGCGACTCGCCGGCCGTGTGCGGGGCGTCGACGGGCACCTCCTCGACCCGGATCTCCTCCCGCCGGATCGGCACGGTGATCGTGACCTCCTCGGTCACCACGTACTTCACCAGCCGGGCGCGGGTGGTGGCGACCCGCTCGGTGCCCACGCGGAGCTGCTCCTCGCTGCGGGTCATCGCCCCGTCGGTCGCCGGTGCCGCGGCGGTGGGTGCGGCGCCGGTGGCGAGGGCGGCCTCGTCGACGCTCACGGTGTCCCCGGCGCGCCCGCCCGGGGGCACGGTCGCGGTGGTCGCGTCGGCGGCGCCGGCCGGAGCGGCTCCGGCCGGGGCGACGCCGGCACGAGCGGGCCCGCTCGAGCCCGTGCCGGGCTCGCTCGACGCCGGGCCGGGCTCGCTCGACGCCACGCCGGCGTCGGCACCCCCGCTCCCGGCTCCGTCGGTGCCGGTCTGCCCGCCGAGCCCGTAGTGGCGGCGCAGCAGCTGCTCGGCGTCCGGGTCGAGGTGCTCGTCGGAGACCGACGGCGCGCTCTTGACGGCGTCCTTGGTCACCGGCAGCTGCACCACCCCGTCGCTGAACGTCGCCTCCCCGGCGGGGACGACGGAGTGCCGGGTGCCGAACAGACCTGTGGAGACCGCGACCCAGGTGGGCGCGCCGGTGAGGTCGTCGGTGAAGAAGTGCTCGACCGTGCCGATCTTCTCGCCGTCGGGCCCGTAGGCCGCGCTGCCGATGGCCGCGGACAGCTCACGCTCGCTCAACATGGGTCGGCTCCCCTCGTGGGGCCCGCACGGGCTCCTCCGGGCAGCGTGCCCAGCTCGGGCGCCCGGCGAACATCGGGCAGCGTCGACGGCGTGCTGACCAGCGTCGACCTGGCATACCGTGACCGGTCGTGACCACGGAGCACCTGGAGGTCGAGCGGAAGCTCGAGGCCGACGACTCCTTCGTCCTGCCCGACCTCGGGGGTGTGGACGGCGTCGCCGCGGTGGGGGAGCCGGAGGAGCACACGCTCGAGGCCACCTACTTCGACACCCCCGACCTCCGGCTGCTGCGGTCCCGGGTGACCCTGCGCCGCCGCACCGGGGGCGAGGACGCCGGCTGGCACGTCAAGCTGCCCGCCGCCGCGGGTTCCCGCCGCGAGCTGCACCACCCGCCCGGCCGGGCGTCCGGCACCGTCCCGGAGGTGGTCCTGGCCCCCGTCCTGGGCCTGCTGGGCACGGCGAGCCCCGAGCCGGTGGCCACCCTCCGCACCCGCCGCCTGGTGCGCCGGCTGATGGCGGACGGCGGCGCGGTGCTGGCCGAGGTCGCCGACGACACCGTCCTCGGGACGGCACTGCCGGCCGCCCCCGGCGAGCCGGCGACGGTGACCAGCTGGCGGGAGGTCGAGGTGGAGCTGGTCCACGGCGACGAGACGCTGCTCGACGCGGTCACCGAGCGGCTCGTGGCGGCCGGCGCCCGGGTGTCGGACTCCCCGTCGAAGGTCGGGCGGGTGCTGGAGGGCCGGCGCGGGCAGCAGGAGCAGCCGCCGGAGACCAACGGCGAGAAGACGCGGGCGGCGGGGGACGTCGTCCTCGCGGCCGTGGCCGGCCGGCTCGCCGCGCTGCGGGAGGCCGACGTCGCCGTCCGCACCGAGCAGCCCGAGGGGGTGCACGACCTGCGGGTCGCCTGCCGCCGGCTGCGCAGCATCTTCGCCGCGTTCCGCCCGGTCCTGGCCCGCGAGGCGACCGACCCGCTGCGGGAGGAGCTGCGGTGGGTGGGTGCCGAGCTGTCCGCAGCGCGGGACAGCGAGGTGGCGCTGGCGCACCTGCGCGAGGTGGTCGCCGCCCAGCCGGTCGAAATGGTGCTCGGCCCGGTCGCCGCCCGGCTGCAGCAGACCGCGCTGAAGGACTCCGCCGACGGCGCGCGGAGGGTGCTCCGCGCGCTCACCGACCAGCGCTACCTGCGGCTGCTCGACGGGCTCGACGCGCTGCTGGCCGACCCGCCGCTGACCGACCTCGCGGGAGAGCGGGCCGCCCCGGTGCTGGCCGACGCGATCCGCCGCAGTGGCAAGCGACTGCGGCGGGGGATCGCGGCGGCGCAGGAGCGCGAGGGGGAGGAGCGGCACACCGCGCTGCACGAGGTGCGCAAGGCCGGCAAGCGGGTGCGCTACACCGCCGAGGTGGCCGCCGACGTGCTGGGCGGCCCGGCCGAGGAGCTGGTCGACTGCATGAAGTCGGTGCAGGACGCGCTGGGGGACGCCCAGGACACCGTCGTCACCCGCGGGTACGCCGTCCGCGTGGGGGGCGCCGCGTTCGCCGCCGGGGAGAACGCCTGGACCTACGGCCGGCTGCACGGGCTGGAGGAGGCCCGCGCCGAGCGGGCCGAGGCGGCGTTCTGGGCGCTGGAACCGTCCGTGGCGCGCGCGGTCCGAGCGGCCGTCCGGGCCTGACCGGGTGTCCCTCATCGGCCTGCTGGGCTTCGCCACCGTCGTCCTGCTGGCCATGCTCATCCTGCACGGCTACCTGTGGTGGCGGCTGGTCCGCAGCACCACCCGCCCCGGACGGGCGCGCCGGTGGCTGACCCTGCTCACCGTCGTCCTCACCCTCCTGCCGGCCGCGGCGGTCGTGCTCCGGCGCGAGGACTCCCCCGTCACCACGGTGGTGGGCTGGGTCGGCTTCACCTGGCTGGGGGTGGCCTTCTACGCCTTCCTCGCCCTGCTGGTGCTGGAGCCGGTCCGGTGGGCGGCGCGGTTCGGGCGTCCGAGGACGGCCCGCCTGGACGACGCGGCGGCGCCCGACGCGGGGTCGGCAGCCGCCCGGGAGGACCGCGCGGTCCCCGACCCGTCCCGCCGGATCTTCGTGGCCCGATCGCTGGCGCTCACCGCGGGCGTCGTCGCGCTCGGGACCGCCGGCACCGGGGCGTACCTGGCCAACTCGGGCCCCGTCGTCCGCCGGGTGCCGGTCACCCTGCCCGGCCTGGCCCCGGCGCTCGACGGGCTGCGGATCGTCACCTTCACCGACGGCCACCTGTCCTCGATGCACGGCGGCCGCCGCTTCGAGCGTCTGGTGGAGGCCGTGAACGCCCAGCGCCCGGACGTCGTGGCGATCGTGGGGGACCTGGTCGACGGCGAGGTGGCCGCCCTGCGCGAGGAGGCGGCCCCGCTGGCCGACCTGGTCAGCGAGCAGGGCGTCTTCTTCGTCACCGGCAACCACGAGTACTTCGTCGACACGACCGCCTGGCTGCGGCACCTGCCGACGCTGGGGATCCAGGTGCTGCGCAAC
The DNA here is from genome assembly GCF_051383655.1 of Geodermatophilus sp. CPCC 205761. NCBI lineage: Bacteria > Bacillati > Actinomycetota > Actinomycetes > Geodermatophilales > Geodermatophilaceae > Geodermatophilus > Geodermatophilus sp. CPCC 205761. The sequence continues at coordinate 8,490 of NZ_JALPKQ010000048.1, read as the reverse complement.
GAGCGGGTGCCGATCGTCCGCGGCGGCGCCTCGTTCGACCTGGCCGGCATCGACGACCGGACGGCGGCGCGCTCCGGCCTGCCCGGCCACGGGGCCGACCTCGACGCCGCGCTGGACGGGCGGGACGACGCCGTCCCCGTGGTGCTCCTGGCGCACCAGCCCTGGATGGTGGACCAGGCCAGCGCCGCCGGCGTGCAGCTGCAGGTCTCCGGTCACACGCACGGCGGGCAGCTGTGGCCCTTCGACTACGCGATCCGGCTCGACCAGCCGGCCGTGGAGGGGTTGTCCCGGTTCGGCGACACCCAGCTCTACGTGAGCACCGGGGCCGGGTTCTGGGGCCCGCCGATGCGGATCGGCGCCCGGCCCGAGGTCGCCGTCATCGAGCTGCGCGCGCCGTGAGCGCTCAGAGCTCGTGCAGGGCGGCCAGGACCTCCTCGGCGACCTCCTCCAGCGGCCGGCGGCCGTCGGCCTCGGCCCACCGCACGAGGATCTGGGTGTAGGCCGACAGGCTGGCCGTGACCACGATGTCGGGGACGACGCCGGGGCGGTCGTCGTGCGTGACGAGGCCCAGGACGATCTCGGCGGTGGCCCGCTCGAACGTGGCGGCTCGCGTGCGCAGCCCGGGCGTGTCGACGACGATCCGCCAGCGCTCGAGCAGCTCGTCGCGGGCGGTGCCCTGGAAGGTCGACAGCCAGTTGATGATCCCGCTGCGCATCCGCTCGGCGATCGTCAGGCCCTCACCCTGGGCGAGCAGGATCTTCTCGATGTCGCGGGGGTCCGGCATCGGCAGGACGACGTGTTCCTTGCTGGGGAAGTGGTCGTAGAAGGTCGGCACCGAGACCTGCGAGGCGGCCACGATCTGGCCGACGGTGACGGCGTCGTAGCCGTGCTCGTGGAACAGGTCCATCGCGGCGCGGTAGATGCGCCGGTGCGTCTCCGCGCGTTTGCGGGCGCGGTGGTCCGGGGGCGGCGACATCACAGGTTCCCATCCTCCGGTGCGCGGGGCGTCCGTGCAGGTCATCCAGGTGTGCTTTCGCTCTCAACTGTTCGGGAACGGAGGAGGGCACCGCGACCGACCCGCCCGGACGGGTGAGGCAGACGTCTCAGATGACCAGACGTCTAGCTCTCCAGTACCTTCGGAGCCGTGACGAGCGCCGTGTCGGGGCCGAAGTACCTGTCGGTCCGGGAGCACCTGCGCCGCCGGGTGTCCGCGCTCCCGGAGCACACCCTGTTGCCGCCCGAGCCGGTGCTGTGCGCCGAGTACGGGGTCAGCCGGATCACCCTGCGCCGCGCCGTCGACGGGCTGGTGGCCGACGGGCACCTGGTGCGCGAGCAGGGGCGCGGCACCTACGTGACCCGCCCGGCCATCCGGCACGAGTACCGCGAGAGCTTCGTGCACCGCATCGCGGGGTTCAACTCGGTCATGACGGAGCAGGGCGCCCAGGTCGGCACCACGGTGCTCACCCAGCGGATCGTCCCCGTGCAGGTCCCCGTCGCCGCCGAGCTCGGGCTGGAGCCGGCGACCGACGTCGTCGAGCTGGTCCGGCTGCGCAGCGTCGACGGCACGCCCAACCACGTCGCGCACAGCTTCCTGGCCGCGACGGCCTATCCGCGCGCCGCGGAGGAGGACTTCAGCCAGGGGTCGCTCTACGACTTCCTGCGGCGGGAGTACGACGCCGACCTGGCGCACGCCCGGATCGTGGTCGACGTCGGCACCGCGGCGCCCGACGAGGCCGACGTCCTCGGGGTGATCGCCGGCTCGCCGCTGCTCGTCGTCCGGACGACGGTGCGCGACAGCGACGGCCGGCCGCAGGTGCACAGCTTCTCCCGCTTGCGTCCCGACGTCAGCCAGGTCGAGTTCGAGGTCTCCGTCGGCGGCCGCTGAGAGCCGTCGGCGCCCGCGTCAGGCCGTGTGCTCGAGGTCCAGGACCATCCGGACGAACGCGGCGCGCTCCCGCGCCCGGGCCATGGCCCCGTCGGTGACCGGCTCCGTCATCAGCGACAGCGGCATGGTGGTGCACGGGTAGCGCAGCAGCGCCGCGGTCAGGACGCCGGCCGCCAGCTCGCCCACCGGCAGCTCCACGCCCTCGGCGGCCAGGCCCTCGGCGTAGGCGGGGACGGCCGCCTCGAGCAGCGCGGGCACCTCGTCGGCCGGCCCGGTCCCCGACTCGGCGCGGCCGAACAGCAGCGGCAGCAGGTCGAAGCCGGCCGGCGCCGGGCCGGTCATCCCCCAGTCGATGAGCACGAACTCGCCGGGCCGGGACCGCGGGCGCAGCAGGTTCATCGGCGTGGGGTCGCCGTGGGCGGGCAGCAGGGGCAGCGGCGCCAGCCGGGCGTGGACGTCGGCCACCCGGCGCGCCAGGCCGCACACCTCCTCCCGCAGGACCGCGACCTCGGGCAGCCGGAACAGCGGGTGCGCCCAGGTCGCGTCGTCCAGCAGCCAGGGGACCGCCCAGGCGCCCAGCTGCTCGTCGCGGTAGCCGGTGAGGAAGTCCCCGCCCGGGATCGGCGCGGTGGTGGTGCCGATCCGCCGCGCGGCCAGCCGGCCCAGCCCGGTCGCGGCCCGGACGGTGTCGGCGGGCGTCCACGGGGTGCCGACCGGGTCCGCGTCGGCCATCCACAGGGTGATCCGGTCGCCGTCCTGCTCGTGCAGCGCGACCACGTCCGGCGTCCGCAGTCCCGGCGGCATCAGCGCGTCGACGCCGGAGGTGAGGACGTCGGCCTCCAGCCGCCACGGGATGACCGCGTCGAGGTGGGCGCGGACGTCGTCCGGCATCTCCGGGGGGAGCCCGTGGCGCGCGGCCTGGAGCTCCTTGGCGACCAGCCGCAGCTCCTGCGTCCCGGTGCCGTCGGAGGCGGTGACCCGGACACGGGTGAGCGCGCGGGTGGTGGGCGCGGAGATGCGGTGGGGGAGCGGCGCGCAGTCCACCGCGTCGACGGTCAGGGCCGGGCGGCCGGTCCACCGGCGGAGGTCGTCGCGCAGGGCGTCGGTGGCCAGGCCACCGGGCAGGCCGGTCACCGGACCGGGCGGGGTGCGGCCGGACGGTGGGGGTGCCGCGGACGCGGCAGGAGGAGGGACCAGCGGTACACGGCGGGGAGGGACGTCATGGCGGACCTCGTGCGAAGATGGTCAAGCACCTTGTCTGATGGGGAGATGGTGAAGCAGCTTGTCCACTGCTGTCAACGGGCGCCCCGAACCGATCATCATGTCGCTGTTCGAGCTGGCCATGAAGCGGGTGCGAGACGAGCTGTACGCGCTCAGCGACGCCCGCTTCCCCGGCCTGCGGTCGCGGCACTACCGGCTGCTCGCGCTGCTCCCGGCCGACGGTGAGCGGGTCAGCCGGCTCACCGAGGACAGCGGGCTCACCAAGCAGGCGCTGGCCCAGGCGCTGGCGCCGCTGGAGGCCGGCGGCTACGTCGAGGTCGTGCCCGACCCGTCGGACCGCCGCGCGCGCCTGGTCCGGCTCAGCCCGCTCGGCCGGGAGGCGAACGCCGCGGTGCGGGCCCGGCTGGCCGGCGTCGAGCAGGAGTGGGCCGGCCAGGTGGGCGCCGAGCGCTGGGCCGCGGCCCGGGCCGTCCTCACCGACCTCGCCTCCGGCGGGCCGCGGCCCTCCGCCGACTAACGTCGGACCGGCGACCGGGACCGCACCCCTCGCCCCGATCCACGTCCCCGGAGGTCCGATGCCGCAGCCGGTCACCGCCAGCGGCACCCGCGAGGTGCCCTACGACCGGGGCCGGGTGTGGAAGGCGCTGGCCGTCCTCGCCCCCTACTGCGCGGTCTGCGACGTCTCCTACGTCGTCGACGGCGCCGGCGCGCTCGGACCGGGCACCCGCTTCGTCTGCGTGCCCGGCCGGCTGGCCGACGGCGAGGAACCGAAGGCCGGTGCGCCGCAGGGGGAGATCGTCGAGTGGGAGCCGCGCCGCCGGGTCACCACCCGGCTCGAGCTCACCCCGGAGACGTGGACGACGCGCATCGAGCTCGACGACGCCGGGGCGGGTGCCACCCGGGTGACGATCGCCGTCAAGCACGAGGCGCGCACCGGCGGCCGGCTGGTCCAGCGGCTCCTGCGGCGCAGCGTGCTGCAGATGGTGCAGCGCACCGTGGACGGGGAGCTGGACAAGCTCCCACAGCACGTCGAGCATCTCCCCGAGGGCTGACCCTCACCCGAACCGGTGACCTCAGGTGTTGGCCGGTGATCTTGGGGTAATCCCTCGTCGATCGGGGGCGTCGTAGGGGCGCACCCGCCAGTGCAAGGGAGAACGCCATGGTCTGGGACATCCTGGGACTCATCGTGGTCGGCCTGATCATCGGGGCGCTCGCCCGCCTCATCAAGCCGGGCAAGCAGCAGATGAGCATCCTCGCCACGATGGTGCTCGGCGTCATCGGCGCGCTGATCGGCGGCTTCATCGCCAGCCTGCTCGGCACCGGTGACATCTTCGAGCTGAACATCCTCGGCTTCATCCTCGCCGTGGTGGCCGCCGTCATCCTGGTCGGCCTCTACGCAGGGATGTCGGGGCGCAGCCACCGCGCCGTCCGCTGACCCGGGTGCCCGGGGGACTCAGAGCTCGACCGAGTCCCCCGGGGCCAGCCGGCTGTACGGGGTCGGCGTCCCCGGCCCCCGCTCGCCCAGCATCCCGCCGACGACGCCCAGTCCGGTGTCGTTGAGCAGCCCGTCGTGCACCGCGAAGGCCTGGTCGGCGTCCACCGCCCGCACGTAGTCGATGACCTCCGACACCTTCGACCAGGGCGCGTGCACCGGCAGCAACAGCGTGGCCACCGGCTCGTCCGGCACGGTGAGCGCGTCGCCCGGGTGGAACACGTGCCCGCCGACCAGGAACCCGACGTTGGGGATCCGCGGGATGTCGGGGTGGATGACCGCGTGCAGCTCTCCGTGCACGGTCACCTCGAAGCCGGCCACCGTGACCGCGTCGCCGTCCCCGACGACGTGCACCCGGTTCCCCAGCCCCTCCAGCTGACCCGCCACGGACCCGTTGGTCCAGACCTCCAGCGCCGGATCGGCGTCCATCGCCGCACGCAGGGCGTCGGGGGCGAAGTGGTCGACGTGCTCGTGCGTGACCAGGACGGCGCTGGCTCCGTCGAGGGCCGCCGGATCGGTGAAGGCCCCGGGGTCGATGACCACCCGGCGGCCGTCCTCGCTGAGGACGACGCAGGCGTGACCGTGCTTCGTCAGCTCCATGTCCGCATCCTGCCGTGACTTCCCGAGGCGCGCTGAGCCCGGTCGGGTGGCCGGCCTCACCCCTCCGGGGGAGACGCCCCGTCCGCGCCGTTGCCCGCGGGCGCCCGGGTGCCGACCTCCTGGGCATGCGCACCCCGACCCTCGCCGCCACCGTCGTCGCCGCCCGCAGCCGCGCCCACGGACCCACCGCCGCCCTGTGGCACGCGGTCGAGCTGCACCGGCCCACCGCCGAGCTCGACGGCGCCTGCGAGCTGACCCTCTGCGGATCCCTGGCCCGGGTGGACGCCGACCAGCCCTGGCCGACGCCGGCCCGTGACGTCTGCCCCGCCTGCGTCGTCCTCACCCGCTGAGGAACGCCCCGGAGCTCGGGTCTCAATCGCCGTCGGCGAGCTCCGCGCGGAGGCGGGCCAGGAGGTCCGACCGGGTGCTCGCGCCCAGGCGCTGCCGCATCCGTGAGACGTGGTGCTCGACGGTCTTCGCCGAGATGTAGAGCCGGCCGCCGATCTCCCGGTAGGTCTGCCCCTCGACCACCAGCCGCGCCACCTCCCGCTCCCGGTCGCTGAGCACGCCGGTGGCGACCGCGGGCACGGGCCCGGGATCCTCGGCCGGACGCGGGGCCGGAGCCGGCACCGCGGCCGCCTCGCAGCCGGCGCTGTCGGCGAGTGACCGCGCGCAGCCCAGCAGAACGGCGCGCGCCTTCTGGTCGGTGGTCCGCGCCGCGGCCTGCCCGGCCAGCCGGGAGCCGTCCCACCCCAGCCCGACGGCGGTCAGCTGCTCGGCCGCGGTCACCACGGCGGCCGCGTCGATGTCACCTGCCAGCACCCGCGTCCACGACCGCCCCGCCCGGGCCAGCGTGGCCGCGTACGGACTGGTCCGCGCCGCCGCCACCAGCGCCGCCGCGTGCGGGCGCAGTGCCGCGGGGTCGTCGGCGATGATCGCCGCCTGCGCGCCGCTCCAGTGCAGCGACGTCGCCCACAGCTGCGGCTCGCCCAGCCGCGTCAGCAGGGCCTGCGCCTCGGCCAGGTGCGGCCGCATCCGGTCGCCGTCCTCCAGCCGTGCCGCGGCGACCACCAGCTCGCCCAGTGGCAGCAGCGTGAACAGGTCCACCGGGTAGCGGACCACCGCCTCTCGGGCCCGCACCCACGCCCGCACGAGCGCCGGGACGTCGCTGCTGCGGCGGGCCAGGCCCACCTCCAGCGCCTGCAGGAACACCTCGTCCCGCGGCTCGAGCGCCCCGTCCCCCTCCTGCGCCGTGCCCGGGCGCGCCGAGTCCTGCGCCGCCGCCATGAGCTCGCGCGCCCGCGACATCCGCCCGGCCAGCATCGCGATCCAGGCCAGCAGCAGCCGGTGCCGCGGCCGGCAGGGCGGGCCGCCGAGGTCGGCGTCCACCGCCCGCTGCAGCACCGACTCGGCCACCCGCAGCTCGCCGCAGTGCAGCGCGACGAGGGCGGCCAGTGCCGCCGGGGAGTCCACCAGCAGCGCGGTCCGGCCGACCGGCTCCAGCAGCGCGGCGGCCCGGGTGAGCGTGGACAGCGCCGCGGCGATGTCGTCGGCGGCGTCGGCACCGGTCTGCAGGGACTGGGTGACGCCGCGCGCGGCCAGCTGCTCGCTGACCGAGAGCACGGTCGGGACGCCGCCGGCCGCGTCTCCCGAGGCGAGGACCACGCCGGCCTCCTCCGGCGCCCCGGTGGCCAGCAGCGCCAGCGCCGCGGCCCCCGCCCGCTCCGGCCCCGCCATCCGGCACAGCTGCGCCGCCTGCGTGAGCAGCCCGCGCTGGGCCAGCACGGCCGCGGTCACGCCGGCGGCGCGGGCGCGGTCGGGGGCGGTGTCGTCGGTGAGGACGGCGTCGGCCCAGTGCAGCGCGCCGTCCAGGTCGCCGGCCAGCGCGACGGCCTGCGCCCGGCGCGCGGCCAGCCCGGCCGGAGGCGCGCCGCTCGACACCGCCTCGCCGAACAGCTGGGCCGCCCGCCGCGGGTCGACCGAGAGCGCGGCCTCGCCGTGCCGCTCCAGCAGCTCCGCGGCGCGCCGGTCGCGGATCCCCTCCGCGGCCAGCCGGCGTGCCAGGTCCACCGGCTCCTCGCCGCGCTCCACGAGCAGGCCCAGCAGCTGCCGGCGGGTGCGGCGGGTGACGTCGGGCGGGGTGGTGCCCAGCAGCACGTGCGCCACCATCGGCACGAGGGAGCCGTCGGGCAGCAGCACGCCGGTGGACCGCCCCGCGCCGATGAGGTCGGCCGCGTGCAGCTCGTCGACCCCGAGCAGGCCGCCGAGCACCTCGTCGTCCAGCGGGGCGCCGGCGGCGACGGCGTGCAGCAGCGCGCGCGTCTCGTCGTCCACCGCGGCGAGGGAGGCGCGCACCCGGTCGGTGACCTCCCCGGGGACCACCAGCCGCACCGGCTGACCCGGCGCCGGCCGGGCCGGGCCGCCCCGCCGGGCCAGCGCGCGGAGCAGCGCGTGCACCAGCGCGGGCAGCCCGCCGGTCTCGGTCGACACGGCGTCGGCGAACGCCGGGGGGACGGCGTCCCCCAGGTGCTCCCGGGTCCAGCCGCGGACCAGGGCCCGGTCGGCGTGACCGAGCACCACCGCGCGCCGGTCGGCCCCGAGCCCGCGCAGGAGGCCGGCCAGCGGCGCCGGTCGGGGCCAGGGGCGGAACGCGAGCACGACCCGCGCCTCGGGCGCGCCCATCAGCTCGCGGACCCGCGCCGCCGGCCCCTCGGCCAGCCGGTGGGCGTCGTCGACGACGACGACGAACGGGCCGGACGGCGGTGCGCAGGTGCCGGCCGGGTCGAGGACGGGAACGCCCGCCCGCTCGTAGGCCGCGGCCAGCTCACCCAGCAGCAGCGTCTTCCCCGTGCCACCGGGGCCCTGCACGGTCACCGCGGCCGCGGACCCGGTGGCGAGCTCGGAGACGGTCTCCGGTCCGCAGCCGGCCAGGAGCGGGCCCGCGGGGGCGAGGCCGGCGCTCATGCCGCCTCCGACACGGGCACCTCGGCGGGCGGCGGCGTCGGCTCGGGGGTGGGCGAGACCGGGGGCGTCTCGACCGGGGGCTGCTGGACCGGCGGGTTGCTGGGCGGGGTCGCGGTGGGCGGCGGGTCCTGGGCGGGGGTCTCCGTGGCCGGGGTGCCGGTGGCGGGCGGGGGACCGGCCGGCGGCTCGGTCGGGGTCGGGACCGGGGGCGGCGCCGGGGACTCGCTCGGGTTCTGCGCCGGCGGGGTGGTGCCCGAGCTCGGGCTGCCGGTGCCGGCCACGGGTGCGGCGGCGCGGCCGCCCGCCGCCGCGCGGGGAAGTCGGGTCG
>NZ_JALPKQ010000047.1:0-38459 GCF_051383655.1 Geodermatophilus sp. CPCC 205761 | reverse complement strand
GTCAGGCGTCCGAGCGGATCTGCTTGACAGACGCCTCCCAGGGGTCCCCTGATACCGGCCCCCCGCCGGCCGTCCCGGCGCCCGCCGGGTCCGCCGGCACGTCCGCGCCGGGTCCCGACGCCGGCAGCGCCACGCTGCCCGCCGACCCCACCGACGCCGTCCTCGGCGCGGCCGGCACGCGCTCCGCCGCCGCCCGCGACGCGGTCGGCGACGTCGCCGCCGACCCCTCCTTCTCCCCCGACTGAGTGCGCCCGGCCGGCTCGCGCAGCCGGCACGGCACTTCACCGGTCCCGTCCGGGACCGGTCCACTCGGAACCGGAGAAGGAACAGCCATGAACAGATGGGTTCAGCGCGGCCTGCGCACGGCCCTGCTCACCGGGGGCCTGCTGGCCGCCGGGGCGGGTGTCGCCGCAGCCGACGAGAACGACCTGACCGCCGGCCTGCTCGGGGCCACCGCCACCGTCCCCGTGCACGACGGCACCGTCCTCCCCACGCCGGTGGTCACCGGCACCGGCGAGGACCTGACCGTGGGCTCCGGCGCCGGGAACGGCGTCGAGCTCCCGGTCGACACGCACACCGCAGCGGGGACGACCGTCCTCGGCGAGGAGGGCGTCAGCGTCCCGGTGTGGGTCACCGAGGCCGACGACGCCCCGCCGGACCCGGCGGACGGCCTCACGGTCACCGTCCCGGTGAACACCTCCGGCGGCGGGACGGCCGGGACGACGGTGACCCTGCCGATCGTCACCGGGGACCTCGGCGAGGTCCTGGACGGCGACCCGCTGACCGGCGGCACCGTCGACGTCGACCTGACCGACCCGGTCGGCACCGGGCCGGGCGGGGGCCTCCTGCTCGACCTCGAGGACACCGTGACCATCGGCGGCACCGGCGGCACGCCCTCGCCGGGCACCGTCGTGCAGCTGCCGGTCGCCCTCGACGAGGGTCGGCCGACCACGGTGACCCTGCCGCTGCCCGGCGGTACCGGCGGCAGCAGCCCGGGCTCCGGCTCCGGAGGCACCGACGGCGCTTCCGGCATCGGCTCCGGAGGCAGCGACGCCGGTGCCGGCTCCGGCGACACCGGTGCCTCCAGCGGCGGCACCGGCCTGAGCGGCACCGGTGCTCCTCCCGCCGGCGGCCTCGACGGCGACTGTGCCGGCCCGGGTGCCTCGTCCGGGGCCACCCGCGTGCCCGGTGGCGACACCCACCCGGCGACCGGCGGCGGCCGGACCGGTACCGCCCGGTCCGGTGCCGACCCGGCCGGCGGTACGGGCCCCGGTGACGCGTGCGGGACGGGCACCCCGCAGGCGGTCGTGACCCGGCCGACGTCGTCGACGGCGTCCACCGGGCCGGTGGCGGCCGCGGCCGGCGTCCTGGCGGTGGCCGCCGGGCTGCTGCTGGCCGCCGGCCGCGGCCGGCTCTGGTGGGACCGGGCGTAGCACCCTCCCGGCGGCCCGGGCGCTCGGCGTCGAGCGTCCGGGCCGCCGGCGTGCACGCCGCCGGACCCGGCGGCAGGGTGGCCGTGTGCCCCCGCAGCCGACGGTCCGGCTCGTCCCCTTCCAGCCCGAGCACCTGGTCGCCGTCCTGCCCTGGTTCGACGCCCCCGAGGTGCAGCACCGGCTCGGCGGCCGCGAGTGGCCGGAGCGGGAGCTGGCCCTCCGCACGGCGGCGCGCGACGAGGAGTTCCGCGGGCGGCGCGTGCTGCGCGCGCACTCCTTCGTCGTCCTGGACGACACCGACCGGGTGGTCGCGCAGATCGGCGGCGACGTCTACGACCGGTGGACCACCTGGGACGCGGAGCGGGAGCGGGTGCTGGACGAGGACGCGCGCCGCACGATGGGCGCGGCCTACGTCGTCGACCCCGCCCTGACCGGCCAGGGGTACGGCCGGGCGGCCCTGACCGCGCTGGTCGAGGCCCCCGAGACCGCCGACGTCGAGCAGTTCGTGCTCGGCATCGAGCCGGACAACGCCGCCAGCCTGCGCGCCGCGGCCGCCGCCGGGTTCCGCCCGCTGACCACCGAGCCCGACGCCGAGGGCATGGTCTACGTGCACCTGCTGCGCTGACGGCACCGATCGTCGTATCCCGATGACAGGCTCCCGGTCGTGGACCCGGAGACCGACCTCGCGCTGCTCCGGCTGGTGGCCCAGCGGCTGGCCGGCCCGCCGCTGCCGACGCCGGGCGCCGTCGTCCGCCGGCTGACCTGCGTGCAGGGCCAGGACCTCCCGGGCGCGCTGACCTCGGTGGCCCTGCGGACGGCGGAGCGCTCCCGGGCCGCGGTGGAGGCGGCGCTGGACGCAGGCGACGTCGTCCGCTCCTGGCCGATGCGCGGCACGCTGCACCTGGTGGCCGCCGAGGACCTGCACTGGCTGCTGGAGGCGCTCGGCCCGCGGGTGCTGGCCGGGGCGGCGCAGCGACGGGCGGCGCTGGACCTCACCGACGCCGAGGCGGAGCGGGCCCGGGAGGCGGTCACCTCGGCGCTGGCCGGCGGCGGGCGGATGGGCCGCCGCGAACTGCTCGCCGCGATCGCCGACGGCGGCGTCCCGACCACGGGCCAGCGCGGCTACCACCTGCTCTGGTTCCTCGCCCAGACCGGCACGCTCTGCCTCGGGCCGCTCGACGGCGGGGAGCAGCTGTTCGTGCTGCTCGACGAGTGGGTGCCCAGCCCCCGCCGCCTCGACCGCGAGGAGGCACTGGCCGAGCTGGCGCTGCGGTACTTCACCGGCCACGGCCCGGCCACGATCGCCGACCTCGCGCGCTGGGCGGGGCTGCCGATGGGCGACGTCCGCGCCGGGCTGGCCGCCGTCCGGGACCGGCTGGCCGTCCTCGAGGTCGACGGCCGCGAGCACCTCATGGCACCGGAGACGCCCGACGTGCTGGCCGCCTCGCGAGCCGACGCGCGGCGGCTGCTCCTCCTGCCCGGCTTCGACGAGTTCGTGCTCGGCTACGCCGACCGCAGCTGCGCGGTGCCGCCCGAGTTCGCCGAGCGGATCGTGCCCGGCCGCAACGGTGTCTTCCGGCCGACCGTCGTCGCCGGCGGCCGGGTGGTCGGCACCTGGCGGTGGACCGGCACGGGCGCGCGGCGCCGGCTGGACGCCGCCCCGTTCACCGCCTTCCCCGACGCGGTCGCCGCCGCCCTCCCGCAGGTCGCGGCCGCCCTCCCGTGACCCACCCCCGCGGTGGCCGCGGCCCGGTCGGCGGAGTTGGCTGGGTCCATGGAGTACACGCGTCTGGGCAGCACCGGCCTGCAGGTCTCGCGGATCTGCCTGGGGATGATGAGCTTCGGCGAGCCGGGCCGGGGCATGAGCCCGTGGAGTCTGCCGGAGGACGACAGCCGCCGGCTGATCGAGAAGGCGGTCGCCGCCGGCATCACCTTCTTCGACACCGCGAACGTCTACTCGGCCGGGTCGAGCGAGGAGATCACCGGCCGGGCGATCCGCGACTTCACCGACCGGGAGGACGTCGTCCTCGCGACCAAGGTGCACGGGCGGATGCGCCCCGGCCCGAACGGCGGCGGGCTGTCGCGGAAGGCCATCCTGCGCGAGCTGGAGGACAGCCTGCGCCGGCTGGGCACCGACTACGTGGACCTGTACCAGATCCACCGCTGGGACCCGCACACGCCGATCGAGGAGACGCTCGAGGCGCTGGACTCCGCGGTGCGGTCGGGGAAGGCGCGATACCTGGGTGCGTCGTCCATGTGGGCCTGGCAGTTCAGCAAGGCGCTGTACCTCGCCGGCGAGCACGGCTGGCACCGCTTCGTGTCGATGCAGGACCACTACAACCTGCTCAACCGCGAGGAGGAGCGGGAGATGCACCCGCTCTGCGCCGACCAGGGCATCGGCGTCATCCCGTGGAGTCCGCTGGCCCGGGGCCGGCTCACCCGCGACTGGGGCGAGGTCACCAACCGGTCCGAGCAGGACGACTTCGGCCGGCGGCTGTACGACGAGAGCAGTGACCGGGCGATCGTCGACCGGGTCGCCGAGGTGGCCGCCGCGCGCGAGGTCCCGCGGGCGCAGGTGGCGCTGGCGTGGGTGCTGGCCAAGCCGGTGGTCACCGCGCCGATCGTCGGCGTCACCAAGGACGCCCACCTCGACGACGCGGTCGCCGCCGTCGACCTGCAGCTCACCGAGGAGGAGGTCGCCCGGCTGGAGGAGCCCTACACACCGCACGGCGTCGCCGGGTTCTAGAAGGACCCCGTCCTCCCCACCTTTCGCCAGCTCAGGGCGGGGCCCGGGACGGGGCCACAAGACAGGCGACGATGGAGGTGTGTCCGCCCCCGGTTCCCGCGTGCGGCGGGTGCGCCCCCACCTGCTCGGTCCACCGCTGCCCGCGCTGTCCGCGCTGTGGCAGACCGGAGGCCGGCGGGGGGTCACCGCCGCCGTCGCCATGACGTTGCCGCTCGCCCTCGGGGCGGCGGCGGGCCGGACCGACCTGGGGTCCGCGGCGGCGCTGGCCGCGTTCACCGCCGTCTACGGGCACGCGCTGCCCTACCGGCGGCGGGCGGGGGTGGTCGCCGCCGTGGCGGTCGCGTGCACCGCGGCGAGCACGCTGGGCGCGCTCGCGGGCGGGCACCCGGTGCTCCTGTCGCTGCTGCTGGGGGCGCTGGCCGCCGTGGCGGCCGCCGCCACGGTGCTGTGGCGGGTCGGCCCACCCGGGTCGCTGGGCCTCGTGCTGGTCGCCGGCGGGTCCAGCGCGCTGGGCACCGGCCCGGCGGACCTGGGCTGGCACGCCCTGGCCGCCGCCGGTGGCGCCGCCCTCGCCTGGGCCGGCTGCATGCTGCCCTGGCTGTGGGACCCGACCGGCCCCGAACGGCGGGCACTGGTCGCGGCGGAGGTCGCGGTCGGGGCGACGGAGCGCGGAGAGCTGCGCACCCAGCGCCCCGGAACCGTGGCGCGCGCGATCCGCGTGGCCGACGCCGCCGTCCGGGGCGGCAGCCGGCGAGGCGACGACGGATCGCTGCGCGCCCGGCTCGACGACGTGGAACAGCGGTTCATGCGGGCGCTGCCGGCGGCGGAGGGCGGCTCCCCCGTCCCGGCTCCGGACACCGCGCCCGGCGCCTCCCACTGGTGGCACACCCCGTGGGCGGCCACCGGCCTGCGGATCGGGATCGGCGCCGCCGCGGCCGGGCTCACCGCCACCGCGCTGGGACTGCACAGCCCCTACTGGGCGGCGACCACCGCGGTCGGGGTGCAGCTGGGCACCGACGCGCGGGCCACCCGGACGCGCGCTCTGCACCGGGCGACCGGCACGGTCCTCGGCGTGCTCCTCGCCGGGCTGCTCATCTGGCTGGACCTGCCCGTGGCCGTGGAGATCGCGCTCGTCGCGCTCCTCCAGCTGGGCGTCGAGCTGCTCATCGCGCACCAGTACGTGCTCGCCGTCTCGCTGATCACGCCCCTGGTGCTGATGCTCGTGCACATCGGCGTGCCCGGCCGCTCCGGTGCCGACCTGATCGGCGAGCGGCTGGCCGAGACGGCCGTCGGCGTCGCGCTCGCCGTGGCGGTCGGGCTGTCGCTCCTCCCCCGGGCGGGCAGCCGGCGGCTGCCCGGTGCGGTCCGCGCCACGGCCGACGCCGCGCTGGCCGCGGCCGGGGCACCGGCGGGGTCCCGGGCCGACGCGCGACTGCACGACAGCCTCGTCCAGCTCAACGAGGTGGCCACCGCCGCCCGGGCGGAGCTGCTGCCCACCTCGTCGGTGACCGCGTGGACCACCCGGTCGCGCTGGGTCGCCGACCTCGGCTGGGGCCTGCTCGGCGCGCGGGCCCGCGGCGACGAGGAGCTGGCCGGCTCGCTGGCCCGGCGGATCACCGACGAGCTGGCGGGCTGACCGGGCTCAGCTCTGCAGCCGGCCGGCGAACTGCTCGAGGTCGTCGAGCACCAGCGAGGCGCCGAGCGGGCCGATCGCGAGGAACCAGCGGTCGTCGTCCACCTCGAAGGCCCGCCCCTGCTCGACGGCGGACAGCCCCTGCCACAGGCCGCCGCCGGTGATCTGCGCGGCCGCGGTCTGACCGTCCTGGCCGTAGGCGGCGGAGAAGACCAGATCGCCGTCGGCCTGCCCGATCTCCTCGGGGCCGACCTCGACGAAGGTCTCCGCGGTCCGCTGGACCGCCGGCCGGGCGAAGCCGACGTCGGCCAGCACCGCGCCGATGAAGGAGCCCTCGCCGTAGAGCCGCACCGCGGAGCCGTCGAGGAAGCGCACGATGCTCACCTCGGTCGCCGCCGGGTCGCCGAACAGGGCGCCGACCTCCGCCGCCCGCTCCTCGTGCGCGGCGAGCAGCTCCTCGGCCTCCTCGGTCCGCCCGAGGGCCTCGCCGGCCAGGCGCAGGTTCTCCTGCCAGGTCTCCCCGACCGCCTCGGCGAACACCGTGGGCGCGAGCGCCGACAGCTGCTCGTAGACGTCGGTGTGCCGGACCGCGTTGGACAGGATGAGGTCGGGCTCCAGCGCCGCGATCGCCTCCAGGTCCGGCTCGGCGATGGTGCCGACGTTCGCGATCCGGGTGGGGTCGGTGCCGGCGTCCTCGATGTAGGCCGGCAGCGCGTCGCTGACGTCGGTGCGGACCGACCCGACCGGCGTCACGCCGAGGGCCAGGACCGCGTCCAGCTCGCCGGTGTCCAGGACGACGACCCGCTCCGGGGTCCCCTCGATCTCCGTCGTCCCCAGCGCGTGCTCGACGGTGCGGGTCTCCGCCGTGGCCTGCGGCTCCGCCGTCCCGCCGTCCTCCGCGCCGCAGCCGGCGAGCACCAGGCCCGCCGTCACCGCGGCCGCCGCCCGGCGGTACCGCCCCATCCCCTGCACAGTCGTCCTCCCGGTCCGCCGGCCCCTCCGGCACCCGGGAGAACTTAGGGCAGCCTTCCCAACTCACTCCCACCCGGGGGCGGTCAGGGGCGCCGCTCGACGACGAAGACGGGGATCTCCCGGTCGGTCCTCCGGGCGTACTGCTCGTACGCCGGGTAGACCTCGACCGCCCGCTGCCACCACTGCTCGCGCTCCTCGCCGGCGACCTCGCGGGCCACGCCGTCCCACGGCTCGGGGCCGTCCTGCACGGTCACCTGGTCCGGGAACGCGCGCACGTTGGCCACCCACGCCGGGTCCTTGGGCGCTCCCCCGACCGAGGCCACCATCGCGTACGCACCGTCGTGCTCGACCCGCATCAGCCCGTTCTTGCGGACCTTCCCCGACTTCGCCCCGCGGGTCCAGAAGACGGCGATGGGGATGCCGGTGTCGCGCAGCGTGTTGGCCTCGCGCCCGCCGGTCGCCTCGTAGCGCTCGACCTGCTCCCGGACCCAGCCCTGCGTGCTCGGTTCGTACTCACCCTCCAGCGGCATGGCCGCGACCCTAGGCCGGACGCCGGCGCCCGGCCTCCGGAGCGGCGAAGTCGATGGTGTGCGGGACGAACCAGCTCAGGTTGTCGGTGATCAGCCCGTCGCTCTCCCGGATGCCCAGCCCGGCCGGCTCACCGTCGACCACCCAGGCGCCGAGCACCGGGTGGTGCGGGCCGTCGACGCCGGGGAAGTCCGGCAGCGGCGCGAACTCCTGGACGACGAAGCCCTCGGTGCCGTACCGGCCGGGCTGCTCGGTGACCACGGCGCCGTCCCGGACGATCGCCACGTTCGCGCCCTCCCGGCCCCACAGCGGCTTGCGGACGTACTCCCGCCAGGACGACGGCAGCTCGTCGGCGAAGTAGGCCGGCAGCAGCAGGTCGCGGAGCGCGGCGTCACCGCCGAACAGCTGCCAGAGCACCGGCAGCAGCGCCTTGGTGCTCCACAGCATCTTGTAGGCCGGCTCCACCCAGGTGGTGCCCCCGGGCCGGGCGGCGTCGGCGAGGACGGCGGCTCCGAACTCGTCCTCGATCAGCCACTCCCAGGGGTAGAGCTTGAAGGCGACGTCGAGGTGGCGGCCCTGCGGGTCGTAGAAGCGGCCGTCGCCGTCGTCGAGCGCGATGTCCTCGACGACCAGCTCGATCGCCTCGTACCCCGCCTGCACGACGGTGTCCATGAGGTAGGCGACGGTCATCCGGTCCTCACCGGAGTGCTCCTCCGACGTCCAGGCCAGGTGCACCCGCGGCCGGACGCCGGTCCGCCGCTCCCACCGGAGCAGGTTGCGCTGCCACGCGGCGACCAGCCGCTCGTGCAGCGCGTTCCACTGGTCGGTCCCCTGGCCGGTGAACAGGTGCCAGTTCCACTGCGTGACGGCGGACTCGACCAGGCCGGTCGGGGTGTCGGCGTTGAACTCCAGCAGCTTCGGCGGGCCCTGGCCGTCGTAGCGCAGGTCGAAGCGGCCGTAGACGCTGGGCGGCTCGACCTCCCAGGTGCGGCGGATCTCCGGGCGGGCGATCGGCGGGATGCCCATGCGGTCGAACAGGTCGTGCTCGATCACGTGGTCGCCGGCGGCCTCGCACATGCCGAACAGCTGGGCGACCCAGCCCTCCAGCCGCTCGATCTCGGCCATCGTGAAGTCGTAGAACGGGCCCTCGCGCCAGTAGCTGCGCTCCTCGCCGCCGGGCGTCGTCGTCCGGTTGTAGACCAGGCCCTGCGCCTCGATCTCGGCCTCCCACCCGGGCCGGACGACGCCGCCCTCGACCCTCCTCACGGCTCAGCCGCCGGCGGTGCCGACGCGGCCGCCCGTGCCCGAGCCGATGCCCCCGGTGACCCGCGTGCCGCCGGTCACCTTGCCGGTGGAGGGCAGGCCGGCCCGCTGCCGCGCCGCGCTGTCGGTGGGGTTGATCCGGGTGCCGCCGCTGGGCAGCACGGTGCCCAGCGGCAGGCCGGGCCGGAAGCCGCCGAGGTAGAGGAAGAACAGCCCGCCGCCGCGGTAGCCGTCGTCGCAGAAGTCGTCGTCGACGATCTCGCCGTCCTCGTCGGTGCAGTAAGCGACCTGCTCGTCCTGCTCGTCGTCGTCCGCACCGCAGCCGGCGAGGAACCCGGTGGCCGCGGTCGCCAGCACCGTCGTGGTGAGTGCGCTGCGGACGCGGTTGGAGACGGCCATGTGCTCTCCCGGCTCGTTGGGGTGTCCGACGACCCTAGATCGCCGCCCCCGCCCGGGGGTCGCACGACGTCGTCGGAGCGCCGGACGCAGTGCGAGCCACTACCGTTCGATCCCCCAGCCCACGCCCCCGTGGAGGTGCCGATGACCGCACGGCAACCGGCAGAGATGGCCCAGGTGGCCAGCGAGACCGGGGCGAAGAAGATCCACCGGACGTGGGACCGCGTCCTGGTCAGCGCGTTCCTCGGCGGCGCCTACATCGCCTTCGGTGCCCTGGTCGCGATCACCGTCTCCTCCGGCCTGGACGCCGGCCAGTGGGGCACCCTGCCGACCCTCTTCATGGGTGCGGCCTTCACCCTCGGGCTGGTCCTGGTGCTGATCGCCGGCTCGGACCTGGCCACCGGCAACATGCTGCTGGTGCCGCTGGGCGCCATGCAGGGCCGGATCGGCCTCGGCGACGTCGCGAAGAACCTCACCCTGGTGCTGCTCGGCAACCTGCTGGGTGCGGTGTTCGTCGCCTACTTCCTCGCCGTGTCCACCGGCGTCATCGGCGACCCGGACAGCGCCGGCAACGCCGCGCTGACCTTCGAGCGGCTGGCCGAGATCGCCGAGGGCAAGGCGACCGGGCACACCGCCTGGGAGACGTTCCTCCGCGGCGTCGGCTGCAACTGGCTGGTCTGCCTGGCCGTCTGGATGTCGCTGTCGGCCAGCAGCGTCTCGGGCAAGATCCTGGCGGTCTTCTTCCCGGTCATGGCCTTCGTCGCGATGGGCTTCGACCACGTGGTGGCCAACATGTTCTTCCTCCCGGCCGCGGTCTTCGCCGGCGTCCCCGGTGTCGGGTGGGGCGACACGGTGGTCAACTGGCTGCTCGCCGGGGCGGGCAACCTGGTCGGCGCCGTCGTCTTCGTCGGCACCTCGTACTGGTACCTCTTCCTCCGCGACGAGCCGGCCGAGCAGCCGAGCAAGGAGGCCCCGAGCGGGACGCGGGACGGCGGGGAGGCGCCCGAGCGGGCCTGAGCGATGAGCGTTCCGCAGGTCGCCGTGCGCGGCGAGGCCCGGCTGGTGGTCGACCCCGAGATCGCCGCGGTCGTCGTGACCGTCACCGCCCGGGCCCGGGACCGGCAGACCGCGCTGGAGCGGTGCCGCGCCGGCCAGGCCGCGGTCACCGCCGTGCTCGACGCGGCCGGTGCGGCGGTGGAGGCGGTGGAGACCGCCGGGCTGGCGGTCTACCCGTACCGGCGGGACGGCGGCCGCGAAGACTCCGTGGCCTCGCTGACCACCTCCGTGACGGTGGCGCGGCTCGACGCGGTCGGCGAGCTCGTCGTCGCGCTGGGCCGGCTGCCCGACGTCGCCGTCTCCGGCCCGGACTGGCGACTGCGCCCCGGCAGCGCGGTGGTGGAGCGGGCCCGGCTGGCCGCCGTCCAGGACGCCGTGCACCGGGCCCGGCAGTACGCCGCGGCCGTGGGTGCGCGCCTGACCGCCCTGCTGGAGATCAGTGACGTCGGGCTGTCCGGCTCGTCGCCCCGATTCGCGGCACCCCTCGCCGCGATGGCACGGTTCGGCTCGGAGGAGCTCCGGCTCGACCTCGCGCCGGCACCCCAGGAGGTGCTGGGGGCGGTCGAGGTCCGGTTCGCCATGTCCGAACCCGACCAGGAGGTCTTCGGAGGATGAGGTACCGCGAGGGCGCCGATCTCGACACGTCGGGCGTGCAGGACCGCCGGGGCGGCGGCGGCCGGCTCGGTGGCGGCCGCGGGCTGGCCGTCGGTGGCGGCGGGCTGGGCCTGGTCGGCGTCGTCGTCCTGGTGCTGTTCCAGCTGCTGGGCGGCGGGGACGGCGGCACCGGCGCGGCCCTCGGCGGGCTGGCCGGGCTGGGGCAGGACGAGACGGTCGACAACGCCCAGCTGGACCAGAGCTGCCGGTCCGGCGCCGACGCCAACGAGTCGGTCGACTGCGCCGTCGTCGCCGACATCGAGTCGATCCAGGACTACTGGGGTCAGGTGCTCGGCAGCCGCTACCAGCCGACCACCACCGTGTTCTTCAACGGCTCCACGCAGACGAGCTGCGGCGGCGCGACGAGCGGCTCCGGGCCCTTCTACTGCCCGGGCGACCAGCTCGTCTACATCGACCTGTCCTTCTTCGACCAGCTGCAGTCGCAGTTCGGCGCACAGGGCGGGCTCTTCGTCAACGCCTACGTGATCGCCCACGAGTACGCCCACCACGTGCAGAACCTGCTCGGCACCAACCAGCAGGTCACCCCCGGCATCACCGGTCCGCTGAGCGGCACCGTACGGCTCGAGCTGCAGGCCGACTGCTACGCCGGCGCCTGGGCCAACCACGCCGAGACAGTGCCGGACGACTCCGGCGCGCCGCTCATCGAGGAGATCACCGCGGACGACATCGCCCGCGCTCTCGACGCGGCCGCGCGCATCGGCGACGACTTCATCCAGGAGAACCTGGGCGGCGGCACGGTCGACCAGGACGCCTTCAGCCACGGCAGCTCCGAGCAGCGGCAGCGCTGGTTCAGCACCGGCTACGAGACCGGCGACCCGGCGCAGTGCGACACCTTCGCCACCGACGACCTCGGCTGAGGGGCGGCCACTCCGCGCGCAACACGGACCGTCCAGGGGCAGAAATGGCCGTTTCTGCCCCTGGACGTCACCCGACGGTGCTGATCGGTCGGGTTCCGGACCCGGTCCGCTCCTCGCTCGCCGGCGCTCGCTGCGATGCTCCCGAGCCCGTCACCCGACGGTGATCGACTGCTCCTCGGCCTCCACCGAGGCGTTCCACTCCCGCTTCTCGGACTGCCAGCGGTCCTCGGTGCGTCCGAGGCGCCAGTAGCCGGAGATCGACAGCAGCTCGCGCGGCACGTCCCGCTCGGCCCGCAGGAACCGGCGGATCTCCCGGACCGCGCCGGCCTCCCCGTGCACGAAGACCTGCACCGACCCGTCCGGCAGGTCGGCGGCGCAGACCGCGGCGACCAGCGCCGCGCCCGGGGCACCGCCGGCTCGGTGCACCCACTCCACCTGCACCTCGGGTGAGGTCGGCAGGGGCTGCTCGTCGGCGGCCTCGGCCACCTCGACGAACACCCGCGCGCGGGCACCGTCGGGCAGCCGCTCGAGGGAGGCGGCGATGGCCGGCAGCGCCGTCTCGTCACCGACCAGCAGGTGCCAGTCGACGTCCGGACCCGGGGTGTAGGCGCCACCGGGGCCCATCAACTGGACGGCGTCCCCCGGCCGGGCGGCCAGCGCCCACGGCCCGGCGATCCCCTCGTCGCCGTGCACGACGAAGTCGAGGGTCAGCTCGCCGGCGGCGGCGTCCCAGGCACGGACGGTGTAGGTGCGGGTGGACGGCCACAGCTCCGGCGGGTGCTCGCCGCGCACCTGCTCCACGTCGAACGGTGCCGCGTAGGGCGCACCGGGCGGCGGCATCAGGAGCTTGACGTAGGAGTCGGCGTGCTGGGGGGCGAAGCCGGCCAGCCCCTCCCCGCCCAGGACGATCCGCACCAGGTGCGGGGTCGGGCGGGAGGTGCGCAGCACCGTGGCCAGCCGGGGGGTGCGCGGGCGACGCGGGGCCTGGTCGGCCATGGCGGGTCTCCTCGGAACAGGTAGGAAAGGCTCACCTTACTTGATGACGACGACGGACCGGCGCCCGTTTCGGATACGCCACCCCCGGGTACCGGCATGTCTGCAAGCACGGCGCCAACGGAGACGCCGGTCGCGGCGCGCCGCAGCGTCGCACCCGCCGCGTTCCGCCCACGCCGTCCCCGCGCGGCCGACCTCTTCCCGCGCCCCGTCCTCCCTCCCGGGCGGGACGGGGAGTCGGCATACGCGCAGGTGGACCGGCGACGGTCGTCGACGCGGCATGTGTCAAAGATCAGCTCTCCGGGTAGCGCCTGCTCCGACAACGATCCACGCCAGGAGGACCGATGACTCACTCCATCGACACCCCGTTCCCGCCCCCGCCGGCCACCCCCGGCTCGGGCGCGACCGCCGGTACGACGACCACCGGTACGACCACCACCGGGACGACGACCGGCTCGAGCTCCGCCTCCACCACCGACGTCGCCAAGGACGAGGCCCGCAACGTGGGCCAGACCGCCGCGCAGGCCGGCAGCCAGGTCGCCTCGACCGCCGCCGACCAGGCCAAGCAGGTCGCCCAGGAGACGAAGGCGCAGGCCCAGGACCTCGTCCAGCAGGGCCGCACCCAGCTCCGCCAGCAGGCGGTCACGTCACAGCGCAAGGCCGCCTCCGGCCTGCAGGACATCGCCACGCAGCTGCGCTCCATGGTCGAGGGCAACGCCCCGGCCTCCGGCCCCGCCCGCGACCTCGTGGAGCAGGGCACGGCCAAGGTCGAGGAGTTCGCCTCCTGGCTGCAGAACCGTGAGCCGGCCGACCTGCTCGACGAGATCCGCTCCTTCGCCCGCCGCAAGCCGGGCACGTTCCTGCTGGGCGCCGCCCTCGCGGGCGTCGTCGCCGGCCGGCTGACCAGCGGGGTCAAGGCCGCGCACAGCGACACCGGCCCGTCGGGCACGACCGGGCAGCACTACGCGCCGGCCACCTACACGCAGACCAACTACGTCGACCCGACGCCGGCCTACTCCGGCTACACCGAGACGACGACCGGCTACGGCGAGACGGCCGGGTACACCGGCACCACCACCACCGGCACCACCCCGGTCCCGCCGCCCCCGTACGGCACCGTGCCGCCCGAGGGCGCCGCAGTCCCCCCGACCACCCCGGCCGGCTGGGACGACCCCACCCGCACGCCGGGCCGGGGGGTCTGACCGATGAGCTCTCCCTACTCCGGCGCCACGCCGGTCGGGACACCGCAGGGATACCAGGAGCCGGGCGGCTCCTCGAACTACGCGGTGTCACCCGAGCAGGGCCAGGACTACGGCGCGCACAGCGGCGCCATCGGCACCCCGATGACCGAGCAGGGCCGCCCCGATGTCGAGGGCACCTCGGTCGGTCAGCTGATGGGTGAGGTCGCCAAGGACCTCTCCACCCTGATGCGCCAGGAGATCGAGCTGGCGAAGGTGGAGGTCAAGGCCGAGGCGACCAAGGCCGGCAAGGGCGCGGGCCTGCTGGGCGCGGCCGGCTTCGCCGGCTACATGGTGCTGCTGTTCCTCTCGATCGCGCTGTGGTGGGCCCTGTACCACCTCGTGGGCCACAGCTGGTCCGCACTGATCGTGGCCGTCCTCTGGGCCATCGTCGGCGCCATCGCGTTCGTGATGGGACGCAAGCAGCTCCAGCGCGTCAACCCGAAGCCCGAGCGCACCGTGGACACCCTCCAGCAGGTGCCCGGCGCCCTGAAGCCCAACTGACCCGCGGCCCCCGGCCCTCCCAGACATCGGAGTACGACACATGACCACGAGCAACGACCCGGACGCCATCCGCGCGCAGATCGAGCAGACCCAGCGCGAGCTGAGCTACGACGTCGACGCCCTCAACGAGAAGGTCAACCCCGCCCGCGTCATGGACCGGCGGGTCACCGCGGCCAAGGGCCGCATCACCAGTGTGAAGGAGAAGGTGATGGGGAGTGCCCAGAACGCCCGGTCCTCGGTGATGGGGTCGGCGCACGACACGTCGTACACGGCGCAGCACCACGCGCAGAGTGCGGTCGGGAGCGTCCAGGGCGCGGCATCGAGCGCCGCGGAGTCGGTGCAGGGCGCCGCCCAGTCCGCCGCCCAGGCGGTCCAGCAGGCGCCGGACACCGTCGTCCGCCAGACCCAGGGCAACCCCCTGGCCGCCGGGCTGATCGCCTTCGGTGTCGGCTGGCTGGTCTCCAGCCTGCTGCCGGCGTCGGAGAAGGAGAAGCAGCTGGCCCAGCAGGCCGAGACGGCCGTCCGCGAGAACAAGGACGCGCTGCTCGCGCCGGCCAAGCAGGCCGCCCAGGAGATCGGCGACCAGCTCAAGCCCGCCGCCCAGCAGGCCGTCGAGGAGGTCAAGTCCACTGCGCAGGACGCCGCCCAGACCGTGAAGCAGGAGGGCCAGTCCGCCGCGCAGGACGTCCAGGGCCAGGCCCAGCAGTCGCGGGAGACGGTGCAGCAGACCCGCAGCTGATCCGCACCCGCTGACACTGCGCCCCGCCGGGTCCGCCCGGCGGGGCGCAGTGCTGTCCGGGGCGGCTCACCCGCCCGGGTGAGCGGGGGCACGGCGGGCTGCAGGCCACCCCCGCGGACGCCGAAGTCCCGAGGGACGACGCCACCGGCGCGGGCCCGCGGGGCACCGGCCGACCCGATCGAGGAGCCGCCTCCGTGCAGACCGCACCCCCGCGCGTGCTGGTCGCCGACGACGAGGACGACATCCGCGCCCTGGTGTGCCTGGCGGTGCGCCGGGCCGGGTGCACGGTGCTCGCCGACGTCCCCGACGGCACCACCGCCCTCGCCACCGCCCGCGCGGACCGCCCCGACCTCGCCGTCCTCGACGTCTCCATGCCCGGGGCCACCGGCCTGGAGGTCTGCACCGCGCTGCGCGCCGACCCGGCCACCGCCGGCATCGCGGTGCTGCTGCTGTCGGCCGGCGCGTCGTCCGACGACCTCGCCCGGGGGCTCGCCGCGGGCGCCGACGCCTACCTCCCCAAGCCCTTCTCCGTCGCCGGGCTGGCGGCCCGAGTGCGCGAGCTGACCACCGGAGCGCCCGCATGACGACCGCCGAGATCCCGCTGACCCTCGAGGCGGAGGTGCTGCGGCTCCGCGCCGAGAACGCCGCCCTCGTCGCCCAGATGCAGCACCGCGACGAGGAGCTCGACGTTGCCGCCCGCATGCTGCAGGCCCGCGCGCAGACGATGACGAGCGTCATCGACGCGGTCACCGAGCAGTCGATCATCGGCACCGACGTCGACGGCGTCATCCGCGTGTGGAATCCCGGTGCGGAGCGGATGCTCGGCCTGCCCCGCGCCGACGTCGTCCGTCGGCGCCTGATCACCGACTTCCACCTCCCCGAGGAACTCGAGGAGGCCGGCGGCGGGCTGGCCGCGCTGGTGAGCACCGCCCAGCAGCAGGGCAGCGACGTGCGCGACTGGACCTACGTCGCCGGCGTCGGCGAGGAGCTCACCGTCTCGGTGGCGGTGACCCCGCGCACCGACGACCGCGGCGCGCACGCCGGCTGGAACTTCGTCGCCACGGACATGACCGAGGCGCGTGCCACCGAGCGGATGAAGGACCAGTTCGTCAGCCTGATCAGCCACGAGCTGCGCACGCCGCTGACCTCGATCCTGGGCTACCTCGAGCTCGTCCTCGACGACCCGGAGCTCGGCGAGGAGCCGCGCGAGTACCTCGCCACGGTGGAGCGCAACGCCCAGCGCCTGCTCCGGCTGGTCGGCGACCTGCTGTTCACCGCCCAGGTGGACGCCGGACGGTTCAGCCTGCAGCCGGAGGACGTCGACCTGACCGCCGTCGTCCGCGCCGCCGAGGAGACCGCCCGCGTGACCGCCGCCGCGGCCGGGGTCGAGGTGGCCGTGACGCTGCCCGACGGCGGCCTCGTCGTGCGCGGTGACGCCGTCCGGCTGGGGCAGGCCTGCGACAACCTCGTCTCCAACGCGGTGAAGTTCACCCCGCGCGGCGGCCGGGTCACCCTCGAGCTGCACGCAGCCTGGCGGACGCCCGACGGGACCGTCGTCGACGACGAGCGGGCCGGGGCCGTCCCCGTCGCCCGGCTGGCCGTCAGCGACACCGGCATCGGCATCCCCGCCGGGGAGCAGGCGCAGCTGTTCGCGCGGTTCTTCCGCGCCTCCACGGCGCGGCGGCACGCGGTGCCCGGCGTCGGCCTGGGCCTGGCGATCACCAAGGCCATCACCACCGCCCACGGCGGGACCCTCGAGCTCGCCAGCGCCGAGGGCCAGGGCACCACGTTCACCCTCACGCTCCCCCGCTGATCCGCCGAGGCGGCGCCTGCCTCCAGGGAGCGTTGCGGATCTCTTGCGGTTGGCGGGCGGGGAGCCTGCGGTTGGCTGGCCAGAGTCGTCTGTGTCGCCGGGAGCACCCCGCTCCGGGCCGGACACAGGAGACGACCGGACATGAGCACCACGGCCCGCACCACCACCGCCCGCAAGATCGTCGGTTCCCTCGCCGTCATCGGCACCGCCGCCGCGGTCGCCGGCCTGGGCACCTTCGGCACCTTCACCGACTCGACCACCCCGATCTCCACCCAGGTGCAGTCGGGCACGGTCTCGATCAACCTCAGCTCCGGCACCGCCCTGACCACCTCGGCCAGCGGCCTGGTCCCCGGCGACACGATGACCCGCGCGGTCACCCTGATCAACGACGGCAACTCCGCGCTCTCCTCGGTCAGCCTCGGCGTGGCCGCCCCCGCCCCCAGCGTGCTGACCACCGACACCGCCAAGGGCCTGCAGCTGACCGTCAGCTCCTGCTCGGTGCCCTGGAGCGCGACCTACACCTGCTCGGGCACCTCGAGCCAGATCGCCTCCGGCCCGGCCGTCGGCAACTTCGTGCTGCCCTCCACCGTCGCCAGCCTGAACCCCGGCGGCACCGACCACCTCGTCTACACCCTCACGCTGCCCACCAGCGCGGACAACACCTTCCAGAACAAGTCCGCCACGCTGAGCCTGACCTTCTCCGGAGTCCAGCGCGCCGCCGCCGCCCGCTGACCTCCCCCGTCGACAACGTCGCCGACCACACCCCCGGAGAAGCTCCCATGACCGCCGTCCTCCCCCTGACCGCACCGGGGGCAGCCCGCACGCTGCCCCCGGGAACCGGCCCCGCCACCGCCGGCCGCAGCACCGCGCCCGTCCTGCGCCGGGCCGCCGCGGCCACCGCCCGCTGGACCACCCGGGCACTGGTGGGATTCGCCGTCCTGGCCTTCGCCGGCCTGGCCCTGGGCCCGCACGTGTTCGGCTACCAGACGATGACCATGCTCACCGGCTCGATGGCCCCGGCCATCGACCCCGGCGACGTCGTCATCACCACGCCCCTGGCCGTCGCCGACGTCACCGAGGGCATGATCATCAGCTACCACATCCCGATCGACGACCACCGCGTCGTCACCCACCGCGTGGTCACCGTCGACCACGCCGCCGACGGCACCGTCACCGTCACCACCAAGGGCGACGCCAACGACCACACCGACCCCTGGACCGCCGTCCTGCAGGGCGACACCGCCTACCAGGTCCAGGCCGTCATCCCCGAGCTGGGACACCTCATCACCGCCCTGCGCACCCCCTGGCTCAGCGCCACCCTCGTCTACGGCGCCCCCGCCCTGCTCGCCGCCTGGCTCCTGCTCACCATCTGGCGCCCCACCACCGACCACACCGACGACGACACCGAGACGGAGGACCAGCAGTGACCACCACGCGCCGTGCCCTGGCCCTGCTCACGCTCACCCTCGCCGTCCTCGTCACCGCCACCCTCCCGGCCAACGCCGCCTTCGACGACCCGGCACCGGCAGTGACGGCGACCGTCGGAACCCTCACGGTGCAGCCGCCGACCCAGGTCGAGGCCAAGGGCCTCTGCACCACGACCACCGACCCGGCCACGGGCGCCGTCACCACGACGGTGCAGGCGAAGATCGAGTGGTGGCGGAGCACGTCGCCGGGTGTCACGGGGTACGTGGTGACGGCGCACCTGAACAACGGCGCGTCCTACGTCATGGCCCGCACCGACGCCACGGCCGACGAGGTGTTCGACTCCGCCGACGCGTCGCACCTGCAGTACCAGCCCCGGTTCACGATCACGACGCTCACCAGCTACGGCTGGACGGCCGTCTCGGTCCGCTCGGGGGTCCTGACGTGTTGAGCGCCCTGGTCGTCGACGCCGACCCTGCCGATCGCGCCCGGATCGCCCGGCTGCTGATGCTGACCGGCTGGGCCGTGCACGAGGCCGCCGGCAGCCGCGAGGCCTTGGCCATGACCCGCCGGCTGGATCTCGACCTGGTCGTCGCCGGCCTCGACGGACCTGCCGGTGACGGGCCCGCGCTGCTCCGCCGCCTACGGATGGCCGGCTGCCGGGCCCACCTCCTGGTCGTCACCGACGAGGCCACGGCCGAGGCCCGGCGGGCCGCGCTTGCCGCCGGCGCGCTGGCCTGCCTGCCCCGGACGACCGGCGCCGAGCTGCTCCTGGACTGCCTGCGCCGCCGGGTCGCTCCCCCTGCCGTGGAGCCCGCCGACGGATCCTCGGTGGCCCCGGGCGCCGAGCTGCCCGGGGACGACCTCGACGCCGACGTGATGGACCACCTGCAGGAGCTCTACACCCGTGCGCTGCCCGACCGGCTGACCGCCATCACCGACGGCGCCCGGACCGGGGACACCACGGCCGTGGCCTGGGCCTCCACCACCCTCGCCGGGACCAGCGCGCAGCTCGGGCACCCGGAGGTGGCGGCCGTCTGCCGGGCGATCGCCTCGGACGCCCGGCGTGGCATCCTCGCCCACCACCTCGTCGCCGAGCTGCACGCGGTCGCCGGCGCCTGAGTCGGCCGCCGCGCCGGCCCGCCGATCAGGCGGTCGCTGGGGATCACCTCATCTTGCGGATCTCTTGCGGTTGGCGGGCGGGGAGCCTGCGGTTGGCTGGCCAGAGTCGTCTGTGTCGCCGGGAGCACCCCGCTCCGGGCCGGACACAGGAGACGACCGGACATGAGCACCACGGCCCGCACCACCACCGCCCGCAAGATCGTCGGTTCCCTCGCCGTCATCGGCACCGCCGCCGCGGTCGCCGGCCTGGGCACCTTCGGCACCTTCACCGACTCGACCACCCCGATCTCCACCCAGGTGCAGTCGGGCACGGTCTCGATCAACCTCAGCTCCGGCACCGCCCTGACCACCTCGGCCAGCGGCCTGGTCCCCGGCGACACGATGACCCGCGCGGTCACCCTGATCAACGACGGCAACTCCGCGCTCTCCTCGGTCAGCCTCGGCGTGGCCGCCCCCGCCCCCAGCGTGCTGACCACCGACACCGCCAAGGGCCTGCAGCTGACCGTCAGCTCCTGCTCGGTGCCCTGGAGCGCGACCTACACCTGCTCGGGCACCTCGAGCCAGATCGCCTCCGGCCCGGCCGTCGGCAACTTCGTGCTGCCCTCCACCGTCGCCAGCCTGAACCCCGGCGGCACCGACCACCTCGTCTACACCCTCACGCTGCCCACCAGCGCGGACAACACCTTCCAGAACAAGTCCGCCACGCTGAGCCTGACCTTCTCCGGAGTCCAGCGCGCCGCCGCCGCCCGCTGACCTCCCCCGTCGACAACGTCGCCGACCACACCCCCGGAGAAGCTCCCATGACCGCCGTCCTCCCCCTGACCGCACCGGGGGCAGCCCGCACGCTGCCCCCGGGAACCGGCCCCGCCACCGCCGGCCGCAGCACCGCGCCCGTCCTGCGCCGGGCCGCCGCGGCCACCGCCCGCTGGACCACCCGGGCACTGGTGGGATTCGCCGTCCTGGCCTTCGCCGGCCTGGCCCTGGGCCCGCACGTGTTCGGCTACCAGACGATGACCATGCTCACCGGCTCGATGGCCCCGGCCATCGACCCCGGCGACGTCGTCATCACCACGCCCCTGGCCGTCGCCGACGTCACCGAGGGCATGATCATCAGCTACCACATCCCGATCGACGACCACCGCGTCGTCACCCACCGCGTGGTCACCGTCGACCACGCCGCCGACGGCACCGTCACCGTCACCACCAAGGGCGACGCCAACGACCACACCGACCCCTGGACCGCCGTCCTGCAGGGCGACACCGCCTACCAGGTCCAGGCCGTCATCCCCGAGCTGGGACACCTCATCACCGCCCTGCGCACCCCCTGGCTCAGCGCCACCCTCGTCTACGGCGCCCCCGCCCTGCTCGCCGCCTGGCTCCTGCTCACCATCTGGCGCCCCACCACCGACCACACCGACGACGACACCGACGAGCAGGCGTCATGACAGCCGGCCGGGCAGCGCCGGCGGCCGCCGGCCAGCGGTAGCCCGGCCGGCCTTGCGCAGATCTTGCGGTTCCACGGCGGGGGACCTGCGGTTTCCCCGGCACAGTCGACACCGACAGCGACACCCGATCCCCGCACCGAGACGGAGGACCAGCAGTGACCACCACGCGCCGCGCCCTGGCCCTGCTCACGCTCACCCTCGCCGTCCTGGTCACCGCCACCCTCCCGGCCAACGCCGCCTTCGACGACCGCGCACCGGCAGTGACGGCGACCGTCGGAACCCTCACGGTGCAGCCGCCCACCAACGTCAAGGTGGACAGCTACTGCGTGGTCACGACCACCGAGACCCGGCACACCGTGTACCGGGACCCGGTGACGGGGGCCACCTCGACCCGCTCCTACTCGGTGACCTCGTCGTCGCAGGGCACCAGGACCAACCAGAACGGCAACACGACGTCGACCGTCGCCGGCCCGGGCACCAACGAGACGACCACGACGACCACGACCGTCGACACCGAGCTCTACGCGACGGCGAGCTGGACCCGCAGCACCACGCCCGACGTCCAGGGCTACCTGATGACGGCGCACCTGGGCAACGGCTACACGTTCGTCATGGAGCAGGGCGCCAACTCGACGTCGATGAGCGCCAACGCCGACGCCGACTACATCTCCACCTCGCTGAAGTTGTCGATCGACACCCTGACGACCTACAAGTGGACGGCCAGCTCCGCGCTGTCGAAGAACCTCAGCTGCTGACCGGCACAGCACAGCGGGCCCGGACCGATCACTCGGTCCGGGCCCGCTGTGCTGTGCCGGGGGAACTACGCCACGAGGCGGTAGCCGACCCCGCGCACCGTGCGGATCTCGGGGGTGCTCAGGCCGGCGGCCTGCAGCTTCCGGCGGAGGTTGGACATGTGCGCCTCGACCAGCCGGACGCTGCCCTCCCAGTCGGTCTGCCAGACCTCGCGCAGCAGGGTCTCCCGCTGCAGCACCCGGCCGGGACGGGAGGCCAGCGCGGCCAGGAGGTCGAACTCGGTGCGGGTCAGGTCGACCACGGCGCCGTCCACCCGCACCTCGCGGCTGTCCTCGTCCACCTCGAGCTCGGCGAGGCGGCGGATCGACTCCTCGGCGGGCGCCGGCCGGGGGGCCGGGACGCGCGGACGGCGGAGCATCGCCTGCACGCGGGCGACGAGCTCGCGCGGCGAGAAGGGCTTGGCCATGTACCCGTCGGCCCCGACGGCGAGGCCGATGAGCAGGTCGACCTCCTCGGCGCGGGCGGTGAGCATGAGGACGTAGCACTCGCTCTCGGCGCGGATCTGGCGGCAGATCTCGGTGCCGTCGGCGTCCGGGAGGCCCAGGTCCAGCACGACGACGTCGGGCGCCGACCGCCGGACCTCCACCAGCGCCTCGGCACCGGTGGGGACCGCGCGGACGTCCATCCCCGCCCTGCGCAGGACCGTGCAGACCAGTTCCCTGATCTCCTCGGTGTCCTCCACGACCAGCACGGACTGCTCGGCCACGACCATCTCCTCCTCCCACTCCGGGGACGTTGGGCGGTGACGGTTCTGGGCGTCACCTGAGCGGGTGATCGACCCGGTCCCGGCCGGCCTTGAGCGGTGCCCGGTCGTCTCCCCCCAACGGGGGACGACACGCGACCGGTCAGGAGGAGAGGCGGCGGACCTCGATCGCGACCGACGGGATGGGTGCCGTGCGGCCGTGGTGGACCGCGTGGAGCCGGAGCCCGCGGGCGGCGGCGAGCCGGCCGACCGCGTCGACGACCGGTGCGTCGGCGCCGGGCGTCATGAGGGAGAAGGCCACGACCACCCGCCCGTCCGGCGCGAGCACCCGGGAGACGACGTCCCACGTCGTCGCCGCGTCGGCGTCCCAGAACGCGCGCACGTTGACGGACACGACCACGTCGAACGGCTCGGCACCGAGGTGGGCATCGCGCAGCGCGGCCGCCTGGACCCCGACCCGGCCGGCCTCGACCGCGGGGCGGTTGCGGCGGCCGGCCGCGGCGATCATGGTCGCGGACCGGTCGACGCCCAGCACCTGCCCGGCCCGCTCGGCCAGCAGCGCGACGAGCACGCCGTGGCCGCAGCCGACCTCGAGCACCCGCTCCCCCGGTCGCGCGGCGACGACGCCCGCCGTCCAGGTCAGCCGTTCGGACGCGGGCGGCACGGCGTCAGCTCAGCCGGCGGGTGTCCGGGGGCAGCGTGCCCCCGGCGACGAGCTCTGCGGTGCAGTCCTGGAGCGCGGTGAGCGCGACGCGCTGCGGGAACGGCCCGGTGGAGACGCGGGCCACGCCGAGGTCCTGCAGCTCCCGCACCGACGGGCTCAGCCGCGGCGCGGCGAGCAGCGACAGCCGGCCGCGGCCGAGCCCGTCGACCAGCAGGGCGATCTCCTCCCGGTCGACCACCCCGGGCACGAAGACCACCGGTGCACCGGCGTCGAGGTACGCGCGGCCGCGCCGTACCGCTTCGGCCAGCAGGTCGCTCCGGTCGGCGTCCCGGGCGGCGTGGAGGACGACGTCGGTCCGGGCGTTGAGGACGAAGTCGATGCCCGCGTCCCGCCCGGCGGCCAGGACCGCCTCGACCGCGCCGACGGCGTCCTCGAGCGGCCGGCCGCCGTCCTCCAGGTTCCCGCCGACCACCCCCGCGGCGATGGCCCGCCGGGTGGTCTCGCCCGGGTCGCCGTAGCCGGCCTCCATGTCCATGGTCACCGGCAGGTCCACCGCGGCGACGATGCGCGCCACCATGTCCAGGTGCAGGTCGAGCGGGATGTTCTCGCCGTCCTCGTAGCCGAACGTCGCGGCGATGGAGTGGCTCGCCGTGGCCAGCGCCGTGACGCCGGGGGTCGAGGCGACCACCGTCGCCGACACGACGTCCCACACGTTCGCGAGCACGAGGATCTCCGGGGCGGTGTGCAGGTCGAGCAGCGTCCGGGCACGGGTGGCGAGGTCGGGCATGGCCCCGAACGTAGGGCACCGGTGTGCTCCGCCCGCACGGTCGCGTTCCGCGGGGTACCGACAGATCGGCGTCGGCGTTCCCACAGGAACGCCGGATCACCCCGACGGGGTGGACGGCCACGGCCGGCTCAAGCGCGGCCGGCCGACCGTCGAAGCAGAGGTCGCCCGGATGGAGGGCGCCGCCGGGGCCCGATGCCCCGCCCAGCAGGAGGACCGCCATGATCGGTCTCATCCGCCGCACCGGCGAGTACTGCCGCATCGACCCCGATGACATCGAACGGGTCGAGGGGCACCCCGACACCGTCGTCTTCCTGAGCGACGGCGCGAAGTACTGCGTGGTGGAGACCGTCGACGAGATCGTCGCCCGGATCCGCGACGCCCGCGCCGCCGACATCACCGCCTGCTGGGTCCTCGACCGCGGCGGCCGGCAGGCCCGATAGCCCGGCGGCCCGGCCCGCAGTCAGTTCCCGGGCCGGCAGGCCACCGAGAGGATGTAGTCGAACCACCGTCGCCCGCTGCTCTCCTCCAGCGGGACGGGTCCGACCAGGACCATCGTGTCCCAGTCCGGCGTCCCCCCGCCGGTGCCTCCGACCTCGTGTTCGATCTCCGCGCGGAGCCCCGCGAGGGCGCTGCGGAGGTCCGGGTACGGCAGGGCGATGGCCGAGGAGTGCCAGGTCATCCCGGGCCTGATCCGGTCAGCGGTCGGCGCCGTCACGCTGCACCCCCGTGAAGACGTACTCGAGCCGGCTCGAGGCGTTCTGGAAGCCGTTCCCGGCGGTGGACGGCAGGGCCACCGTTGCCCGCAGGTGGTCGACGCCACCGGCCGCGAGGCTCTGCGCGCCGGCCAGCGCCCCGGTCATCACGACCGGACCCGTGTAGAAGCCGTCGACGTCGCCGGTGCAGCGGTACCCGGCGCCGAGGACCTCCCACGGCAGCGAGCAGGACTCCAG
Organism: Geodermatophilus sp. CPCC 205761; assembly: GCF_051383655.1. Classification (NCBI taxonomy): domain Bacteria; kingdom Bacillati; phylum Actinomycetota; class Actinomycetes; order Geodermatophilales; family Geodermatophilaceae; genus Geodermatophilus; species Geodermatophilus sp. CPCC 205761. The sequence goes on along the minus strand of NZ_JALPKQ010000047.1, from coordinate 13,704 downwards.
CACGAGCTGCAGACCCTGCGCCGCGTCGCCGTCCAGCACGCTGGACGACGTCGCCCGCACCGCCAGCGTCACCGAGGACAGCGCGGCGGTTCCGTCGTTGGACAGGTCCATGACCAGCTGCGAGCTGTCCCCAGGCACCCAGCCGCCGGCGACGAACGGCACCGTGGCCTGGTGCGTCGCCTCGCTCAGGGCGATGGAGACCACGCCGGTGGCGACCTGGGTCTCCACCGGGGTGGTGCTGTCGGTGAACGTGCCGTAGGTGCCGAGACCGGCGACCGCCGCTGCCGCGGCCAGCACGCCGATCGAGCCGATCGTGCGCCTGGCCCGGCGGGCCGGTGGCGCGCTGGAGGTGGTCCTCACGTGGGTCTCCTCGGTCGGTCTGCGCCGGTGGACACCCCACCGGCAGCCCCGACTCTGGAACCCCGACCGCAGGTCGCCCGCCGCGCTCCCGCAAGAGTCCCGCAAGACGTGCGGACGACGACCCGCGTCCGTCAGGGGCGGCATCCTCGTCACCGGGCAGTGGATCGCGTCTCCGACTGCGTGGCGAGCCGTGCCGGCGGCCGGCTCCGGGCTCTCGTTCGCCGTCTCGGGCCCTTGATCCACCGCGACGTCGGGAGGGCGCAGCGGTCCCCTCGCCGAACATCCCACGGCGGCCCATGGGACACCGAGGTGACGCTTCGGTGACGTTGCGCGGGTGGACTGTGGCCGGCCGGCACGACGTCCGGTCCGAATGGGCCAAGGGGCGAGCAGTCGCGAGACACCGCTGTCGAAGAGCCACGAGAAGTCAGCAGCACTCAGCGGGATGGGGAGATGTCGACGAGCGCCGCAGCCACCCCCGGAACTGCAACGATCATCGCCGCCGCAACGACCGAGGCCTTGCTCTCGTGGGGGTCCTCGTCAGTCTCGGGATCAGTTGGAAGCTGAACACACGCACGAATGCAGCACAACGAGCTCTGGTGAGATTGACGGCCGACCTGTCCGAGGAGAGTGCGGAGAAGAAGGCCAGGCGTGACCATGCCCACGAAGCGCGCCTACGCCTGTATCGCACGTGCGAACCCATGCTCTTCCAGGCACATGAGCGCTCCTATGCTTTCTACGGCCGGATCCTCAACATGGCGGACGCCATTCACAGAGGGGACGTGCGGCCGGGTCAGGGGTGGCTGTCCTCGACGCAGGGCTACTACTTCTCGTCGACCATCTACCGGTTCACGGCCCCCTGGCCCTCTTCCGTGCGCTCCAGGACGACCTCACGGCGGTCGATCTGGGGATCGACGCCTCGATCCGCCACAAGTACACGTTGTTGAAGATGCTCACATGGTCGGCGACCGACGCAGACACGTTGGCACGGTGGGCAGGACTCGAGTATGACCCGAACCCGAGGGTCTCCCCGAGAGACATCAACGCCTCTTGCTCGAGCGACCACAGGAGACGCGGCTGCAAGGTCTGACCAGCGGCCGCCTCGACAACGTCCTCGAAGAGATGACCACGAGAGCCGGCAAGCGGAGCAGAGTGATCTCCTACAGGGAGTTCGACGCCGCCCTGAAGGACAAGAGCAGTTCGCTGCGTGACGCTCTCTCCGAGGTCATCGAGGTGTTCTACGACTTCCACCCAGCGAGGAAGCCGGTGTTCTGGCTGGTTCTGATGACTCATGCCCACATCCACCGTGCACTGCTGAACAGTTCCGGGGGCTCGCTCCCGACGCCGGGTCCGGAGGAGGCAGTGCAGCCGGAGCCTCCTGCGACGACGTCGGAGTTGACGATTCCTTGGACGGACAGGGTCCTGTTCGACTGGAGGAACGAGTCGGAGGGAGCTTCCGAGGAGCAGGTTCTGCATCGACCATTCCGAGCCACGCGTGTGGGGGCAGTCACCCACCGCGTATCTCTCAGTGGAGAGGGATCATCAGATGACACACGGGGCGCAGCCTGGTGGAACGACGCCGGTCGCTGCGGAGCGGTGACATGTCACTGGGGTCGACGTGCCCCTGCGCGTGTGGCCGGTGAGCGTCGCGCCATGACCAACACCGCCCTCGGAATGGGGTTTCGGGATGCCTGACGAGTTCATCGGAGTGCCGGACTGGCCGTGGTGGGAGAACGCCGGAGCCGGCCTCGCCGTCGCCGACGTCGACGCCGACGGCGTCCCGGACCTGGTGGTGCTGGCGGTCGACGAGGCGGTGGGGCGCAATCGGGGCTTCTTCCGGGTCGGCGCCGGGTTCGTCGACGGGACGGTCACCAAGGGGTGGGCGCCGTGGCAGGAGGTCCCGGACTGGTTCCCCGAGTCCAACGCCGGCGCCGGGGTCGCCGTCGCGGACGTCGACGGCGACGGTGCCCTCGACCTCGTCGTCTTCATGGTGGATGCGCCACCCGGGCAGAACGGGGGCTACTACCGGGTCGGTCACCGGCTGGCCGCCGACGGGACGGTGACCGGCGGGTGGGGGCCGTGGATCGCCGTCCCGGACTGGACGTTCTGGGAGACCCAGGGCGCGGACGTCGTCGTCGCGGACGTGACCGGGGACGGCCGGCTCGACCTCGTCGTGGTGATGGTCGACGCCCCGGAGGGCTCGAATGCCGGGTACTACCGGGTCGGGCGGCAGCTCGCTGCCGACGGGACGGTGACCGGCGGGTGGGGACCGTGGATCGCCGTCCCGGAGTGGAACTTCTGGGAGAACCAGGGAGCCGGCGCAGCCGTCGTCGACCTGGACGGCGACGGCCACCTGGAGCTGGTCGTGTTCTGCGTCGACAACCCGGTCGGGAACAACGGCGGCTTCTACACCGTGGGCTGGGGACTCGACGGGACGGGACGAGCGGTCGACGGGTGGGGTCCCTGGACCCGGGTGGACGGCTGGCCGTTCTGGGAGAACGCCGGTGCATCCATCGCGGTGACGCAGGAGCAGGGGTCCCCGGGTCATCAGCTCGTGATCCTGACCATCGACAACCCGGAACAGGGCAACGGCGCCTACCACCGGGCCACCCGGCTGACGACCGACCTGGACACCGCGGCGCAACGGGGCGTCTGGCGGTTGCTGGACTTCGGAACCGAGGTGAACCCGGTGCACACCGCGCTGCTGCACACCGGCGACGTGGTGTTCTTCGCCGGATCCGGCAACGACGAGGCCAAGCTGGCCGCGCACCAGTTCCGGACCCGGGTGTGGCGGTACCCGTCCGCGGTGCTCGACGCACCGGACACGCCCGTCGACCTGTTCTGCTGCGGCCAGGCGTTCCTCGCCGACGGCCGGCTGCTGGCCGCGGGGGGCACCGAGCAGTACGACCCCTTCCACGGGTTGCGCGACGCCCTGGCCTTCGACCCGGCCGCCCGCGCCTGGTCGACGGCGACCTCCATGGCGGGCGGCCGGTGGTACCCGAGCCTGGCGACGCTGCCCGACGGCCGGGTCGTGGCCATCTCCGGGGTCGGCCAGGACGGCAACCTCACCGTGGTCCCGGAGGTCTACTCCCCGTCGGACGACGCCTGGACGCCACTGCCCTCACCTGGCGCGTGGCCGATGTACTGCCACCTGGTGCTCCTCGCCGACGGGCGGGTCTTCTACACCGGCGGCCAGTACGGCGGGAACAACGGAGTCCGCCCCTCCGTGTGGGACCTGTCCACCGGAGCGACCACCGAGGTGCCGGGGCTCAGCGTCCCGGACCTGCGCAACCAGTCGACCAGCGTGCTGCTGCCGCCGGCACAGGACCAGCGGGTGATGATCGTCGGCGGCGGCGCCTCCGACATGCACGTCATGGTCCCGGCCGTGGCCGAGGCCGCGGTGGTGGATCTCTCCGAGGCGACGCCGCACTACCAGCCGGTGGCGCCACTGCACGCCGCGCGCATGCACCTGACCGCCACCCTGCTGCCGGACCGGACCGTGCTGGTCAACGGAGGTGCGGCGATGGAGGAGAACGCGGCGATGGCTGCGTTCGACGCCGAGATCTTCGATCCGGTGGCCGGGACCTGGACGGTCGGCGCGACGTCGCGAGTGCCCCGCCTCTACCACTCGGTCGCCGTGCTCGTGCCCGACGGCCGGGTGGTCACCGCCGGGTCGAACCCGGCGCGCCGGACCGAGGAGCTGCGCATCGAGGTCTACTGGCCGCCGTACCTCTTCCGCGGGCCTCGGCCGACGATCAGTCTCTCCGACACCACCGCCGGCTACGGGCAGGACCTGACCGCCACGGTCACCGGCGACCGGCCGCTGAGGTGGATGTCCCTGGTCCGTCCTGGCGCCGGCACACACTCGGCGGACAACGAGCAGCGACTCGTCGACGTGGCCTTCACCGCGCAGCACGGCGACGAGGTGCGCGTGGAGCTGCCGGCGAGCGCCGCGCTCGCGCCGCCCGGCTGGTACATGCTCTTCGCCGTCGACGAAGCCGGCGTCCCCTCGAACGCCGCCTGGCTGCGCCTCGGGTGAGGCTGCAGAGGCACCGGAGCCCGCTCAGCCCTGCGGCGGCACCGGCGGCACCGGCGGCACCGGCGCCTCCACCGCGGACCGCCGCCGCATCAGGCGGAGCGGCACCAGCACCCCCGCGGCCACCAGCACGGCGACCGCCAGCCACGGCAGGAGGACGCCGAGGACGACGACGGCCGCGCCCAGGGCCGTGACCAGGGCCCGCCAGCCGGTGCCGAGCCCGTCGAGGAAGCCTTCCGGCCCCCCGGCCGGCGCCACGCCGAACGGCCGCAGGTGCACGCTGAGCGTCGACAGCTCCACCTGGTCGGCCAGCAGCGCCCGCTGGGACTGCAGCGACTCCAGCTGCGCCTGCCGCTCGGAGAGAGCGTCCTCGGCGGCCAGGAGGGCCTCGGTGGTGGCCGCGCTGTCCATCAAGGCCTGCAGCCGCGCCACCGAGGTCTGCAGCGCCGCGATCCGCGCGTCCAGGTCGACCGCTGTGGCGGTCACGTCCGAGCGGGACACGGACACGCTCTCGACGTCGCCGAGGTCCTCCAGGTCGGCCAGGACGCCGGTCAGCGCGTCCGCCGGGACCCGCACCACGAGGTCGGCGGCGGCGCCGTCGACCCCGTCCTCCCCGGACGCCGCCTGCTCGGTGCGCTCCTCCACCCGGCCGCCGGCGGCCTCCACCAGCACGCTGACCCGCTGGGCACCGTCGGCCGGGTCCTCGACGGCGACGGAGGCCGTGGCGGTCGTGACCACCTGCCGGTCGGGGTCGGTGTCCACCGGCACGGTCGGCGCGGCCCCGGGATCCCCCGGGACCGCGGGCTCGGGAACGACCGGGCCCCCGGCGGCGCCGCCGTCCGCGCCGCCCGACGCCGTGCCGGACGGTCCCGTGCAGCCGACGAGCACCGCCACGGCCAGCGCCGCGGCTGCCGTGCCCAGTCGGCGCCACACGGTCCGGACGGTAGGCCGGTGATCTGACCGCCGACCAGCGTCGATGCCCAATCGTGACGGGGGACGGCGCGGCTCGAACGGGGCGTTCCCGACGCCGGCGGAGGTCGTCGGCTTCGAGAGCGATGAGTCTCGCCGTGTTCCCCGGTCGTCTCCCACACCCCATCGACTGCGCTCGAGGAGAGCACGATGACCGCGATCTACACCTTCGACGTCTTCTCCAGCCTCGACGGCTGCGGCTCCTACGACGGCGGCGACTGGGGCGGCTACTGGGGCAAGCAGGGCCCGGAGTTCCTCGAGCGCCGCCTCACCTCGTACGACGAGCAGCAGCGGATGGTCCTCGGGGCCACCACGTTCCGGGAGTTCACGGAGTACCTGGGTCCGGGCAGCGGCCGGTTCGCCCCAGGGTCAGTCCGATGCAAGGGGCGAACCGCTGCGCACCGCGTGAACGACGTCGTCGATGGCGCGGGCGGAGACCTCAGCGCCGTGCTCCTCGTCCAGCAGAGCGGCGTGCGTGGTGTCGGCGACCCGATGGCTGCTGTTGGCGGACAGCGCGGCCATCCGACTCTGAGCGGCCGACCAGCCGTCGTTGGTCTGCGCTGTCTCGCTCGCGGTGAGGACCACGAGCGGGGTCTCGCCGAGGGTGGTCAGCGCCTGTGCCTGGCCGAACAGCGCGGGCATGGCGGCAGACTCGTCGGCCGTGTTCTGGAACCCGCGGGGGCTGGTGGCGAACGCCTGGATCTGTCCCGCGGCCGGCTCGGGCAGGCTGGACCAGGAGGCCGGGACGAGCTGCGCGATACCGAGCCGGGCCAGGCTGGGCAGCACGGCGAGCTCGGCGGGGACGCTCGGGTCGGCCGTGCTGTTCGTGGCCGTGGCCTGGTAGGGGTCGGAGGCGTCCAGAAGGACCAGGCCGGCGACCTGCTCGGGGTAGCGGGCGGCGTAGGTCATCGCGTAGCTGCCGCCGGTCGAGTGCCCGACGAGCACGAACGGGCCGTTCTCGCCGGCGCGGTCGAGCAGGGTGTGCAGATCAGCGGCGGCCTGCAGTCCGTCCTGGATCCGCGGTGCGTCGTCGCTCCAGCCCTGCCCCGCCCGGTCGTAGGCGCACACCCGGGTGGTGCCGGCGACAGCCGGTGCGACACGAGCCCAGGACGAGGAGAACTCGCCGAGCCCGCTCTGCAGTACGACGGTCGGGCCGCCGGAGCCGGTGCAGGCGAGGTGCAGCTCGTAGCCGCCGACGTCGTAGGACCGCCCGGGCATGGCGTACCTGTTCTGGGCGGAGGCGAGCGCGACGGTCTCGACCGCGCCGCCCACGGCTGCGGCGGACATGACGACGAGGACGGGGTAGAGCAGCCAGCGGCCGCTGCCGGCGGCCAGGGAGCGGCGCACCCGGAGGCCCATCCAGAGCGCCAGCGCGAGCAGGACCGCAGGCCACACCCAGCCGGCGGCGGTCAGCGCACCGCCCTCGGGGGCGAGGACCAGCAGTCCCAGACCGGTCGCGGCCATGCCGGCGGCCGGGATGAACGCCCAGCGTTGGGGCTGGTCGGTCATCCGGACCGACAGCACCGCCAGCATCGCCCAGCCGAGTGCGAAGCCGAGCAGGGCCGACCCGGTGGTGGCGTGCTCCCCTGCTCCGGCGAACACTCCGAGGGTGACCACGGCGGCGGCGACGAGTCCAGTCGCCAGTGATGCGGCGATGATCCGCCGGATGGGGCCGCTGCCCTGCTGGCGCTCGGTGCCGGTGGGCCCGTCGGAGGTCGGGGGTCGTTCTGCGGAGTGCGTGGCGGTCGCCATGACTGTCTCGCTTCCGTGCGGGGCGTGGTGGGCAGGTGTCGAGCCTGCTGCCGGCGCCGGGTGCTCACCCCGGTGGTTCCACCGGGATGGCAGGGGATCGGCCCGACGGGTCCTCGGGAGCAGCGGCGGATCAACCGCGGAAGGGTGCGAGCTTGATGGCGAGATCGAAGGCACCGTAGCGGCGCAGGAACTGCACCCGCCCTCGTGGCACACGGGCTGCCTCGGCACGGAACGCGGCGGCGAACTCGCCCTTGAAGCCGAGCCGGGGATGCTGTTCCACCACCGCGGCGAGCAGATCCGGGGGCAGGCGCCAGGAGTGCAGGCCGACGACGTCGACACCAGCACCGGCCGCCAGCAGGTAGGCCACCGGGCCCCGCGCCAGGGGGACGTCCGGGTTGTGGTGCAGCGTGATGGCCGTGCGGATCGTCTCGGTGGCGGCTGAGGACAGGCCGACCTCCTCGGCGACGTCGCGGGCGACGCGGGCGCTGGTGTGGGTGAAGTCGACGTTCTTCTCGCTGGCGGGCAGGCCGGTGTCGTGCAGCAGCGCAGCGGCGAACAGCAGCTCCGCGTCGACGGTGAGCCCCTCCAGCGCGCCGAGCGCGGCACCGAAGGCGAAGGTCCGGTAGGAGTGGTTGAGCAGCGCGGGACTGAGTCGACGCTGCGCCTGCTCGACCGCGGCCCGGGTGAGCGCGGAGTTCGGGGGGATCACCGAGGCGGGTGCCACCTGGGCGCGCCGGCCGGAGTTGAGCCGGGCCAGCATCGACAGGCGCCCGACCGCGTTGGAGGCGTGGGTCCGTGCCAGAGGTACCAGGAGCGAGCGGCGCTCGGCTGCGGTCAGCTGCCCACCCGTGCGGTCGACCCAGCTGCGTGTTCCGAGGTCCGTGACGGCGACGTTCATGAGCGTCTCCCGGTGTCCGGCGACCGCGGGCCGCCTCCGGCCGGCAGGTGCTGCCGGCCGGTCCACTGTCGCCGTTGACGCCGGCCACTCACCCCCGTGGAAGCACCGGCTTCTCAGTGGCCGTCGGACGCGATCGCCCCGGGTAGCGTCGCCCCGTGCTGCACGGCCGGGAGCCTGAGCGGGCGCAGCTGGCGGGGCTGCTCGAGGGCGCCGGCCGGTCCCGGGCGGCGGCGCTGGTCGTTCACGGCGAGGCCGGCGCCGGGAAGTCCGCGCTGCTGGACGACCTGGTCGCCGGCGCGGCGGGAGCCCGGGTGCTGCGCACCCAGGGACTGGAGTCCGAAGCTCCGCTGGCCTTCGCCGCGCTGCACCGGCTGCTGCGACCGATCCGCGCGCTGCTCGACCGGCTCCCGGCTCCCCAGGCCCGCGCCCTGCGGGTGGCGTTCGGCGAGGAAGAGGGGGCCGCTGTCGACCCGTTCCTGGTGGCGGTGGCGACCCTGTCGGCCCTGACGGAAGCGGCCGAGGACGGCCCGGTGCTCTGCATCGTGGACGACGCCCACTGGCTCGACGAGGCCTCCGCGGCCGCCCTGCTGTTCGCGGCCCGTCGCCTGCACGCCGACCGGGTGGCGCTCCTCTTCGCCGCCCGGGATGCAGACGCGACGACCTTCCGCCACGACGGCGTCCCGGCGCTGCAGCTCGACGCGCTGGATGCGGCGGCGGGCGGGGCGCTGCTCGCCGAACGGGCAGGACATCCGGTCGCGAAGGAGGTCTGTGAGCGGCTTCTGGCCCAGGCGGGCGGCAACCCGCTCGCGCTGGTGGAGCTGCCGACCGTCCTGACGCCGGCGCAGCTGCTCGGAACCGATCCGTTGCCGGCGCGGCTGCCGCTCACGACGGGCATGGAGCGGGTGTTCCTGCAGCGGTGCCGCCGACTACCCGAAGACGTGCAGACCCTGTTGCTCGTCGCGGCCGCCGACGACTCCGGGCACCTGGGAACGATCCGGCGCGCCGCCGCCCTCCTCGGGGTCGGCCCGTCCGCGCTGGTCCAGGCCGAGCGGTCCGGCCTCCTCATCATCGACGGCGACAACGTGCGCGTCCGGCATCCGGTGGTGCGGTCGGCGATCTACCAGGCAGCCACCGGCCTGGAACGGCGCGAGGCACACCGGGCGCTGGCAGAGGCTCTCGGTGGGCCCGGTGACGCCGATCGACAGGCCTGGCACCGCGCCGCCGCGGCCGAAGGGCCCGACGAGGACGTGGTCGCGGCGCTGGAACGCGCCGCGACCCGCGCCGAACAGCGCGGCGGCTTCGTGGCGGCGGCCGCCGCCTACCATCGGGCGGCCGAACTGACCGCTGAGGAGCAGCCGCGCGCCGCTCGCCTGTTCGCGGCCGCACGCAACGCCTGGACCGGTGGCCAGACCACCGAGGCCGGCCGGCTGGCGGAGGAGGCTCGGGGGCTCGCCGATGACCGGGTGCTGCGCGCCGACATCGACCGACTCCGCGGGCGCATCGCCTACACCCTCGGCTCCGCCACCGATGGACACCGCATCCTGATGCACGCCGCCCGGGCCGTCGCCGCCGACGACCCGGTTCGCGCGCTGGACATGGCAGCGGTCGCCACCGTGCTCGCCGTCTACGGCGGGGACAGCGGTGCCTCGATGCAGGGAGCGGTGCCCTCGACGGAGGTGGGGCCCACCGACACGCCCCGCGCCCGGTGCATCAAGCAGCTGCTCGCCGGCATGACGGACGCAGGCCGTGGGAACTGGGCGGCGGCCATGGCACCCCTGCGTCACGCGCTCTCCGACGGCGTCGGCCTCGGCGACCCGGACCTGCTGTCGAACCTCGGGGCCGCTGCTCTACACCTGGGTGACGACGCCGCCGCCACCGCCTGCTTCACCGCGATGATCTCCGAAGGCCGAGACAGAGGCGCCGGCATGCTCGTGCTGTACGCGCTGCCGCGTCTCGTCTTCGCGCAGCTGCTCACCGGCGAGTGGACGGCCGCGGCCGGCTCCGCCGGCGAAGCCCTCGCGCTCAGCGACAGCGCAGGCCAGGCGCCGATGACCGGCGCTCCGCTCGCGCTCCTGACGCTGCTCGCCGCCCGCCAGGGCGACCCCGAGTACGACGCGCTGCTCCTCCGGGTCGAGGAGGTCACCGCGACCCAGCCGCTGGGCATCCTGGCCGGACCCGTCAGCGACGTCACCCACTGGGCGAAGGCAACGCGGGCCACCACCGACGGGGACACCAGCGCCGCCTGCCACCACCTGGCGCAGTTGCGCCTGCCGGCCATCCGGCGCATGGCCGCGGTGGACCGGATCGACGCCGCCGTCCGCGCGGGCCGCCGCGACGAGGCGAGCACCTGGGTCCAGGAGCTGGCTCCCTTCGCCGAGGGCACCGGGTGGCCGTGGGCGCTGGCCGCCGTCGACCACGGCCGCGCTCTCCTCGCCGAGGCGGCAGCAGCCCCCCGACTGTTCGAGCGGTCCCTGGCCCACCACGCACGCGGGGGCCGGCCATACGACCAGGCCCGTACTCACCTCGCGTACGGCGAGTTCCTCCGACGCTCCCAGCACCGGGTGGATGCGCGCACGCATCTGCGCCGGGCGCTGGAGATCCTCGAGGAACTGCACGCCGAACCCCTCGCCACGCGTGCGGCGACGGAGCTGCGCGCCTCAGGGGAGACGGCTCGCAAGCGCGATCCGTCGACCCTGACGAAGCTCACGCCGATGGAGCTGCAGGTCGCGCAGCTGGTCAGCCAGGGGATGTCGAACAAGGAGGTCGCCGCTCAGTGCTGGGTCTCCCCGCGCACCGTCGAGTTCCACCTGCGCAACTGCTTCACCAAGACGGGTGTCACCTCACGTGTGGAACTCGCGCGTCTGAACCTCGGCTACAAGGAACGACTGCGGTGACCTGCTGGGGCTACTTGCTCATCTGGAGGACGACTCTGCCCTCCATGACCTCAGGGGGACTCCCTGCGGCCTGAGGCACGTTCTGCCTGACCCAGTCCGCCGCCACGCGGATGGATTCGTCCGTCCCGGTCTTGTCCTCGAACACGCTGACGCTGAACCCGCCGCCGTCCTCGGTCCGCACGAGGTAGTAGCTGACGAATCCGGAGACGCTCCGGATCACCGTCTCCACCTCGTCGGTCCGCCGCTCCAACTCATCGAACAGCTGCGAATTGCCTCTGTAGTGCCGGATGACCGCGTGCATCGTGCCCTCCCAGGAGCCGGGCAAGGCTCCTCACCACGACGGCGCCCCTCGGTCTGGGGTGGGGGAACGGTGCTCCCTGAGCGTCGGCGCGCGCAAGGGGCTCGGCCCCGGAGATGGGCGGCAAGCTGGAGGAACCCCGCGGCCTGCGTGCCCAGCGCGACCAGCTCGTCGAGCGTGTGCGCTCGCAGCACGAACCCGCGGATGTTGACCGACCTTGCGCCGCCAGGGTGTCGTCGGAGTCGTGGTGGTGGCCCGGTCGAATCAGCCGTCGGAAGGACGAGCCGAGGTGCCGGCGCCCGTCCGGTCGCCGGGCAGAGCCAGATCGGCGGCGACTGGCAGGTGGTCGGAGCCGTCGGTGCTGAGCACAGCGGCAGTGCACGTCATGACGTCGATGCCGTGCAGGACGTAGTCGAAGCGGGCGTGGGGATTCCCGGCCGGGTACGTGTAGCCGGGTCCCACGCCGGCCTCGGTCCACGCGTCGATGAGGTCCTCGGTGATGGCGTCGATCTCCGGGGTGCCCGGGCGGGCGTTGAGATCACCGGTGAGGACGACGAACTCGTGGCAGGTGCCGATCACCTCCCGGATGGCGGCGATCTGGGCCATCCGCTCGGGCTGGCTGTTGTGCTGCAGGTGCGTGGTGAACACCCGCACAGGGACTCGGCGCACGGTGACCAGCGCCTCGAGCAGGCCTCGCTGCTCGAAGTCCCCGGTGCGAGGCAGCAGGGTGTTGCGCCACTCGCGGATGCGCGCGTCGGACAGGATGGCGTTGCCGTACTGACGCCGCGGCTCACCGGGGTCGAGCGGGTCGAGGTCCAGGTTCGGGCCGTACACCACGTGCATGTTCAGCTCCCGCGCCAGTTCCGCGGCCTGGTCGGCGAGGTCGCTGCGCTCACTCCAGTGCCGGTCGACCTCTTGCAGTCCCACGATGTCGGCGCCGGAGTCACGGATCTCGGCCGCGATGCGGCCGAGATCCAGGCGACCATCGGCGCCCTCGCCGTGGTGGATGTTGTAGGACATGACGCGGAGCGGCCGATCGGGGGCGGCCGGGTCGGCGAGGGCGGCCGACGACGTGCCGGCCGCCGGAACGCCGATGGCCGCCGTTCCGCGCGTGTGGTCGGGCTGAGGTGCACAGGCCTCCCCTGGGAGCGGGGGCGGGCCGAAGGCGCGCGGGCCACCGAATGAGCACACGATGACTACATAGTGTAGCGGCACAAGTGAGACGAGTAGCCGCCGCCGCTGGCTCGGGGCGTCTGGGCGCTGCCATCCGTCCGTGCTGACACGTCGGCTGTCGCGCGGGCATGTCCGTGCCCCAACGAGCCGCTCTCCGGTCGGCTCTCGTGGACAGCGCTTGTGTGACCGGCGGAGAGTTGCTCGCGATGTGCCGGGGAGGCGTCATGGGAGCTGCCGTCGAGCAGGTACGGAAACGGTCGGGGACCTTCGCCGGTTGCGCTCTGGTCGCGGGTGCGGCATGCATGCTCGGGTCGCCGGTGCGGCCCGTTCCACGGTGGGTTCTGTGGTCTGCGGCCGGACTGGGGACGGCGATCACCGCGAACGAGCTCTCCGGCAAGCCCGTGCCGTTTCTCCGTTGGTCGTTCCTGCGGATGGTCATGCGGAGCAAGCACCTGGCCACCGAGTGGCAGGTCGGAGATGGTCGGGAAGCGGCTCTGGCCGACCACGTCGAGACCCACGCCCGGCCCGGCGACGTGGACGACGTCATCCGGGTCGTCGACGGCTTCTGCCGCCACTACAGCTTCCTCATCAACGTGGGAGACGAGAAGGGGGCGATCTTGGACGACGCCGTCCATCGTCTCCAGCCCCGTCGCCTCCTCGAGCTGGGCACCTACTGTGGCTACAGCGCCCTACGGATGGCCCGCGCGATGCCGGCCGACGCGCACGTGTACTCGATCGAGTTCAACCCGGCGAATGCCGAGATCGCGCGACGGGTCCTGGCCCACGCAGGAGTCGCCCACCGGGTGACCGTCGTCGTCGGGACGTTGGGCGACGGCGGTGAGACGCTGCGCCGGCTGCGCGACGAGCACGGCTTCAGGGCGGGCTCGCTCGACCTCGTCTTCCTGGACCATGCGAAAGACGCCTACCTGCCCGACCTCCAACGGATCCTCGATGAGGGCTGGTTGCACCTCGGCTCCGTGGTGGTGGCGGACAACATCAGGTTCCCCGGCGTCCCGGCCTTCCACAGCTACATGAGGGACCACGAGGACACGCTGTGGCGCACCACCGAGCATCGTGCCCACGTCGAGTACCAGTCTCTGTTGCGGGATGTCGTTCTGGAGTCGACGTACCTGGGGCGCTCGGCCTGAGAGGTTGGTCCGGGCGCGCCCGACCACCCTCCGGCGTGCAACCACCGCTGCAACCGGAGAACGACGCAGGCCGCTCTCCCCGAGGGAGAACGGCCTGGTCATCGGGGTGGAGCTGAGGGTGTCTGAGTTCAGGACATCGTGCACACCTGTCTCGGGACATCGTTCACAGCCTGAGTCCG